>NZ_JAXGFQ010000031.1:0-39134 GCF_051020825.1 Moorella naiadis (nom. illeg.) | reverse complement strand
GTGCCCTCCTTGGCATGCCTTTTGTTCCTGGTGAGACTTGATTTTTAACTATTGGTTGATAGCCTGAGTAGTTACGACTTCTTTAATATTTTTTTGCACGACACAGCCTGTTCTTTTGACGGCGGCATATAGTCCAAATAACGTCAAGGAACTTTTATGGGGGGCAAAGCAAAAAGCTCTTTGGTCGATAAGACTTTTCGTAATCCTTTTTACCGGGGACCCGGAATTAAAAGACATTAAAGACATTAATGATGTTAAGGTTTTCTGGTTGGGCGCAAAATAAAAAGCCCGGCCAGGGTCCTTTGCCCGGCCGGGCCATTGTAGATACCGCTAATAATTCATTTGCCGTTTTCAATCTTGTGCATAAACATAAAGAAACCATAGGGCCGGTGATTTTTATTTGGATGCACGACCGGCTTTATAAATTGGTAGATAGAGGTCAGCATCCCGGATTACGCAGCCGGTTTTACCACCATCGCGCATGATCTGCGTACAGCGACTGCAGGCGATACAAACTTTATGCGCGTCCAGGTAACCCCGGGTAAGTAAATCCCGGGCGAAATCGGGGTAAGCGAAAGCTTCCCGTCCTACCCCGGCCAGGGTTACAGCCCTACCGGCGATATTGGCGGCAGCAGCATGGCCAAGGAACTGCCGCAGCCAGCTATAGCCACTGCCGACAATGGCGACTTCCGGTTCTGCCATCTGCATCTCCCGGGTTACGCTGAACAGGCGGGCCACACTTTCCAGGGGATGCTCCGGCGGGATGGCGGCTCCTACCAGCGGCGTGTCAAAGGGCCGCGTAACATCCGGCCGGTTGTAATAGGGATTGCCGGCTGAAACAGCCATCAGGGAAACCCCCTGCTGCTGCAGGAGATGTAGTAGCTGCTTGGGTTCTCTTAGGTCAGGGCGGGTGCAATCCTCACGATCCACACCCCACCCGTAGGGGTAAGGGTGGGCGTCACAGGCGCTTAACCGGACCGCCAGGACCAACTCATCGCCGACGGCAGCCCGCACCCTGGCGATTGTCTCCAGGAGAAAGCGCACCCGGTTGGCGAACTCACCGCCATATTTACCGTGGCGCGTATGAGCGGCCAGTAATTCCGATAAAAGATAGCGGTGGCAGGACTTGAGATCAACGCCATCAAAGCCGGCTTCCCTGGCCAGCAGGGCGGCTTCGACATACCTGGCCTGCAACTGTTCCAATTCAGCATCAGTAATGGGTGCCTGATCCGGAGTTACGCCGGCGGGACCGTCCAGGTAGGGATCATGGTAGGCTATAACCGGCTGCTGTTGGCCAAAAGGCTTGCTGTAACGGCCGGAGTGGGTCAACTGCAGGATGCAGAGGGGCCGGTGGTCGGACCCCATACTATGCCGCGCCGCCTCTAAAGAGTCATGCAGTAATTCCTTGAAGGCCGGCAGATTGCGACGGTTAATATGCAGCTGCCGCGGATTGGCCCGGCCCTCCGGGACGACAGCAGTGGCCTCAAACCAAAGTAACCCGGCACCCCCGGCGGCAAAACGCCGGTAGCGACGGAAGGTCAGTTCCGAAGGGGCGCCGTCTTCGGTGCCATCGCAACCCTCCATCGGCAGGACTGCCAGGGAATTGGGCGTTTCCTGATCCCCAATGCGTACCCGTCTGGACAGAGGGGCGAGATCGTCCTGTAGTTTAATTTCTACCTCCAGTTCAGCTATTTTCGCTTTTAGTTCAGCGAGGGTTTTAAAGTTAAACCGGGCATGAGGGGCCATGCAGACCATCTCCTATGTCCAATATAAACAACTTTAGTTACGGGCGTACCGGTATCCGGGGCGTTATCTCCATCTGCCCTCCCCGACGTTTGATTACCAGGTATTGCTGCCACTCGGGGTCGCGCCGCGCCAGGGGGGTCAAGTCATTTTCGTTGGCAAAACGCAGGTGGGGACCGCGGCTCTCATCCCGGGCCAGGGCGGCCCGCAGAATCATTGCCGCTACCAGGAATAGATTCTCATTCTCCAGGGCATAGGCCAGACCGTGTTGATCAACCCGCTGCCCTTGAAGTTGAGCTTGCAACTCCGCCAGTTCCGCCAGGCCCGCCTGCAGGCCCCCAGCGGTGCGGACGACGCTGGCCACCTTGTCCATGAGGGTTTGTAGTTCCCGCCGTACCCGGCCGGCCGGCACATCCCCCGCGGCTAACCTCTCTAACTGCACCAAAAAGGCTGCCCTTTCTTCCACCGGCAGGTCGGAGGCGGGCGTTAGGGCGGCTTCCCGGGCGGCGGCTTCCCCCGCCAAGCGGCCAAAGACCTGGCCATCCAGCAGGGCGTTACCCCCGGGGCGGTTGGCGCCGTGCTGGCCGCCGGCCACCTCGCCGGCGGCGTAAAGCCCGGCTATAGTCGTTTGCCCGGCTGGCCCGATTTTGACGCCGCCCTGAAAGTGCTGAATGCAGGGGGCCACTTCCACCAGCGCCCCGGCCTCCAGATCAAGGCCCCGCTCCCGCAACCAGGCGATACTCTCGGGGTTGATTTCCCGTAACCTCTGCAGGGGGTTGGCCCGGCGCTCTGCCGCTCCTACCGGGCTTTTGATTTCATTAAAATACCGCTGGCGGTTTTCCACCGCCAGGGCCTCCCACTGGAAACCCTCCGGGTTCCGGCTATAATCCAGGTAAACGCGGTGCCCGGCCACAATCTCGCGATAAACAGCCACGTCGATAATATGAGTCGGGTGTTCATAGGTCACCGGCCAGGTGGCCCCTTTACGGAATACCAAATTTAGCAGATCTGCGCTCCGGGTACCGGAGGGGCAATAACGGCCTAAAAACTCCTCCCCCCTCTCATTGACCAGGCGGGGCAGAGCCCGGAACATACTGCCGGAGCAATTTAATTTCGTTTTCACTGAGGCCAGGCCAATTTGGATAAATTCCATATTCACCAGTTCGGCTCCGGCCTGATAGGCCAAAGCCTGGCCGTCGCCGGTCATGCCGGCGGGAAAGACATTGGTGCGGTAAACCTGACCGGCGCCGCCCGTAGCCAGAATGACAGCCCGGGCGGAAATAGCCTGGACGGCTTTCTCCGGTGCATCATGGTTGCGAGTATCCAGGACCAGGGCGCCGATTACCCGTCCCTGCCGGCATATCAGGCGGGTTACCATAGTAAAGTTCATGATTTCTACCGGCAGCTGCTGAAGATGGCTTAACAGGGCCCTTTCGATATGAATAGCCGTTTCGGGACCTGTGTAGCAAGCCCGGGGATAAGCGGAACCGTCGGTGATAAACTGCAATGCCTTACCCTCTTTTTTGGCGAAGGGTACACCAAGACCATCCAGGTAATTGTAGGCTGCCGGCGCCTCCCGGGCCAGGATTACGGCCAGATCCCAATCGGATACCAGACCGCCGATCCGGTAGATATCTTCCGCGTGATAGCGCCAGGCGTCCGGTCCCCCTGGCGGCGTATGCGGCAGAGTGACATGCAAGGCCATCCTGTCGGAGCAGGCTGTAGCTGTAACCCCACTCCGGCCCAGCACGCCCTTGGTAGCCAAGATTACTTTTAATCTCGGATTATATTCCTGAGCGGCAATAGCCGCCCGCAGGGCGGCCCCGCCGCCGCCAACGACCAGGACATCGCATTGGTGATATTCCATCCCATCTCAGGCTCCTATTTTTTATAATAATAACATCCTGCTGTTTCCGGACTTAAGGGACTTCTATTACAGCAGTAGGAGAAAATAACTCTATTATTTCTATGGTATGAGGACCGCCTTGATCGCTTCCTTACGGGCCATAACTTCTAAAGCCTCATTTACCTGTTCCAAAGGGAAACGATGGGTGATCATCCGGCTAAAAAGCTGGGGGTGAGCCAGGATCATAGCCATCGCCCGGTACACGTGGCGGGTATCACTCACCCATACCCCCTGCAGGCGGATATTACGCCGGGCCAGGTGCTGGTAACCGTCGAAGGCAAAACTCCCTCCCGGCTGGCCGAAGCCCACGCTAAGGACCGTTCCCCCTGGTCGCACCAGGGCGATGGCTTCTTCCAGCGCTGCGGCACTGCCGACAGCCTCTACCGCCAGGTCGGCACCACGGCCGCGGGTGAGATCCATGACAGCCGCAATACGTTCCCCAGGCTGCTGCTCGTGACGGTTTAAAGTCGCTGTAGCCCCGAAGGTACGGCCCATTTCCAAGCGTACCTGGGAGCCACCACTTAAGATTACCTGGCTGGCGCCATAGGCCCGGGCAAAAGCCACCGCAAAGAGTCCCAGGGGACCGGGTCCGACAACGGCTACCGCTTCCCCAGGTTCCGGCCGGGCCAGGTCAAAACCGTGGGCTGCCGTAGCCCCGGAACAGGAGGCCGCGACCAGAACAGCCGGATCGATACCAGAGGGTAGATGAAAAACGTCTATCCCGGCGGGAAGGATTAGAAAATCAGCATAACAACCATTTAAATAGGGCGGCTCATTACAGGTGATATTAATGCCTTGCACGATCCGGTGGGGGCAAAAGGAGGGTTCTTTTAAAACGGCGCAATAGTAACAGTGACCACATGATAACCCCCGGTTCCAGAGGATACTGTCTCCTTCTTTGACTTCTTTTCCTTCTACCGTCAACTTTTTTCCCTTGACGGCGGCTACTTCGCCTACCCCTTCATGCCCTAAAATCAAAGGTAGTTTGATGCGCGGGTCTTCGCCGCGCCAGATATGGAGGTCGGAACCGCAAACACCGGCGGCTTTGATTTTAACCAGCACCTGCCCCGGTTCCAATTCCGGAATGGTAATCTCTTTTATCCGCAACGGTTCTTTAAAAGCTTCCACTAGGCAAGCTCGCGCTTTCATGCCTTTCCCTCACGTTCCGCCATATAATTTTGCAGGATTTGTTTCAGGTAAAGCACATTTTCCGGGTCGGCACCGTAGGGCACCACGCCACACCCCAGGATGAAACCGCCACCTGGCGCCCCTTTAGCCAGCACTTCCCTGGCCTGGGCAGCAATCACTTCCCGGGGGCCTGTTTCCAGCACTCGCGACTGGATGCTGCCCCGCAGGACGATGCCGGCGGCCCGGGCTTTAGCTTTATAGGCGACCAAGTCGGTGCCGTAGTCGGCCATCAGCAGGGAAGAGCCCGTCTGGACCAACCAGTCGACGATGGCGGTGGTATTACCGCCGCTAATCAGGCCGACACTAGCGGCCCCGGCGGCCTTTAAGGCGGTAATTAACCTTTGCTCCCGGGGGAAGGCAAAACGCTGGTAGAGATCCGGTGAAAGCAGGGGCGGCGTAATCCAGGATTCGTTCACCGATAGGCTCAAACCCCGTTTAACCATAGCCGTACCTACGGCGACACCGACTGCGGTGGCAAAATCAAGGAGGTCGGCGGCGAATTCCGGGGCCAGCAACAAGTCCAAGATAAAGCTCTCATATCCCCGCAGCAGGGCCGCCAGAGTAAAAGGGCCAACCATGGCTGCTCCCACCGGGACCTCCAGGCCAAGGGCTTCCTTTACCCGGCTGGCGGCATCCAGGAGCAGGGGCAGGCGTCCGTCATGTTCCGGGTCCGGCAGGTGCAGGTGTTTTAAATCGGCCGGCCCATTGACGATGTTACCAGCAATAGCCGGGATGGTTTCATCGTGGAAATATTGCACCGGGCACCCTAGGGCTTCAGCCTCGATGTTATAAATATCAATACCGACGGTAACTAGATCGTGCTGGTAGAGCTCGTAAGCTTTTAGTTGCCCGGCGACAAGCAGATCGGCATTTCTGGCCATGTCCGAAGGGGTTACGCCCATTAAGGCCGCCGCATGCTCATAGATCACCGGCACAAACAAAATTGTTTCTCCTGCTATGGAAATATCCATCCTTTGATTACCCCCATCAGTTGCCTACTTTACATTCCACCTGTTCACCCAGATAGGCATTGCGAATACTGGGATCAGCCAATAAGTCTCGGCCCTGGCCGGCCATGGTAATCCGGCCATTTTCTAAAACATAGGCGTAATCGCATAAGCTCAGGGCCTTACGAGCGTTCTGCTCCACCAGCAGGACCGTAACCCCTTCCGCGCGAATTCTCTTGATGATCGCAAAAATAGTGGTCACAACCAGCGGCGCCAGGCCCAAAGAAGGTTCATCAAAAAGCATCACCTGCGGATTGGACATCAGGCCTCGTCCTACAGCCAGCATCTGCTGTTCGCCACCGCTTAAGGTGCCGGCGTACTGGTTGGCGCGCTCCTTAAGAACCGGGAATAAAGTAAAGATATGCTCCATATTCCTGGTTATTTCCTGGCTGTTGCGCAGGTAGCCGCCCATGAGCAAATTCTCTTTTACCGTCAGGCCGGAGAAAACCTTGCGCCCTTCCGGCACCTGGACAATGCCCCGTTTGACCACCAGATGCGGCTGGCGCGGCAGTTCGCTTCCCATAAACAGGAGCGAACCCTGCCGGGGACGGACAAGGCCGGCGATGGTATTAAGCAGGGTACTTTTACCGGCGCCATTGGCGCCGATAATACTGACAATCTGGCCCTGCTTAACCTCTAAATTTACGTCCTGCAGGGCCGTTATCGCTCCATACCCGACGCTTAGATTGGTAATAGTCAACATCTTTATCCCTCGTCCCCCAGATAGGCCTTGATAACTTCTTCATTGCACTGGATCTCTGCCGGGGTACCACTGGCCAGGGTCTTGCCAAAGTTCTGGACGTAGATATACTGGCAAAGCTGCATAACTACCTCCATGCGATGTTCAATCAAGAGAATCGCCAGCCCCAATTCCCGGTTTAATTTCCCGATTAACGCAATAAGCTCAGCCACTTCTTTAGGGTTCAAGCCGGCGGCCGGTTCGTCCAGTAGTAAGACCTTCGGCCCGGTAGCCAGGGCGCGGGCAATCTCCAGGCGGCGCTGAATACCATAGGGTAAATTCTCCGGCCGCCAGTCTTTATACGGCACTAAGCCGACCAGCTCCAGGTACTCCCTCACCTGCGCCCGGGTTTCCCTTTCCGCGCGAATTTTGCCCGGTAAAGACAGGAGGCAAGCAAAGATACTGCCTTTAGTAACCGGATCAATCGCCGTCATGATATTTTCCGCCACGGTTAAGCCTTTAAAAAGGCGGATGTTCTGGAAAGTCCGGCCCAAGCCGGCCCGGGCCACCTGGTGTTGCTCATGATTGGTAATATCCTGGCCGGCAAGGGTTATACGGCCGGCGTCAGCCTTATAAATGCCGGAAATGAGATTAAAAATCGTCGTCTTGCCGGCTCCGTTAGGGCCGATAATCCCGATGATCCCCTTTTCAGGCAGAGAAAGGGAAAAGCCGGCTACTGCCTGAACCCCGCCAAACCTCTTGTGTAGTCCCTGGATTTCTAAAATATTCATGGCTTAGCGACACCCTTTTTCCTGGTCCCCCAGCGGCGCCATAAGGCCGACAAGGAAATCTCATATTCCCCGAATAAACCGGTGGGTTTAAAGTTTAAAATCAGCAGGACAATAACACAGTAGGCCACAATACGCCACTCGGCCGCGGCCCGCAGTATTTCCGGCATGCCGGTAAGCAAGGCACTGGCGAAAACGGCCCCGGTCAGGCTGTTGACCCCACCAAAAAAGACCATGATAATCCACTCGGCCGATTTCGTCCAGCCGAACATTACCGGTTCGACATAAGTCGTGTAGAAGCCGTAAAGAACTCCCGCATAGGTGGTAATGGCTGCTGATAAAAGAAAAGCCGTCATCTTCATCCGGTTAACATCGATACCCATGGACCTGGCCGCCAGTTCATCGCTACGCAGCGCCAGGCACTGACGACCGTAACGGGAGTTTTTAAATCCCCAAACAAGGATCAGGCAAACAACGGCGGAAACAACCGCCAGGGTCAAGGTAGTTTGTTTGGGAATTCCCGACAGGCCGGTAGCACCGCCGGTAACGTTAACTGCCTGGTTCAAAAGGGCCGCTATGGCCTCCCCGAAGCCGAAAGTGACCAGGGAGATATAGTCCCGGCGTAACCTGATGGTCGGTAGGCCGACAATCAGGCCGGCCACCAGGCCGATGCCGATGGCGCTAACCGCTGCCAGGATAAAGGGGAAATTATATTTCACTGCCAGCAAGCCGGCGACATAGGCGCCAATACCCATAAAGGCCGCCTGGCCCAGGGAAAAGAGGCCGGTTAAGCCGGTTAAAGCAAAAACCCCCGTCACTGCGACCACATTGATGGCTGTAAAGGTTAAAACCGAGCTTAATAAATCCATCGATCATGCTCCTGTTCAAGCTTTCTCCTGGATATGGCTACCGGCAATGCCCCGGGGCCGCACCAGGAGGAAAAGCAGCATAATGACAAAGATAAATACCGGGGATATTCCGGAACCAACCAGGCGGATGAGAAAAATCTCCACCATTCCTAAGAGGAAAGCCCCGATAACCGCACCTTCAAGGCTGCCCAGACCGCCGATAACCGAGGCGATAAAGCCTTTAACCACCATTTGACCCAACTGGGGATAAAGAGTATAGCTGATCCCTAAAAAGACGCCGCTGATGCCGCCCAGAAAACCAGCCAGGAAAAAAGCCAGTTGGATAATCCGCAAGACGTTGATGCCCATCAGGCCGGAAGTATCCAGATCATAGGAAACAGAACGCAGGGCTGCGCCCAGTTTGGTCCGGTAAATGATCCCTGCCAGGATAATCAAGGCCAGGGTCGAAATACAAAACATGATTAAATCCGGAACCCCGATGATTAACCGGCCCAGCTTAATGGTATCTACCGGAAAAAAGTTGGGATAAGAGTAAAAGTTAGTGCTGAAAAAGATGGTCATCAGGTTTTCTAGTAACATACCAAGAGTGATCGAAGAGACAAAGTAGTAAATTACCGGGCTCTTATTGTTGCGGATGCGGCGAAAAGCCACCAGTTCCGCCAGCAAGCCCAGCAACCCGCCGGCCAGAGAGGCTATGAGCAAGGTCGCCAGTAATGAGGTGTGCCAGAAACGGGTAGCTAAAAAGCCCACATAAGCCGTTACAGTCATAAAGCCACCGTGGGCGAAATTGCTGAACTTCAGTATATTGAAAATTATAGCAAACCCCACGGCGATCAGAGCATAAACCGCGCCCAGGGATAGGCCGTTGATTATTAATTGTGCCGTCATACTTTGCCGCTCCTTTAAACCCATACCTGATTACCGGGATGGGCGCGGCCTTCCACGCCCGCCCCGGTTTGAGCCATGTTTTCCCGTTATTGCTGTTGCTGTTCCTTGGTGATATAACGTTCCTTAGTAACATACTGGCCTTTATCGATCTTAATCATCACCATCGAAAGACCATAGGGACGGTGGGTTTTAGGCGAAATGCTGATAGTGCCGGTTGTTCCCTGGAGGTCTTTCGTCTGCTCCATGGCGTCGCGCACTTTGACCGGATCAGGCGTACCGGCTCGCTTAATAGCGTCGGCAATGACCAGGATGCTGTCATAGCCGATAAAGGCTTTGTTAAGGGGTTCTTCGTTATAGGCCGCCTTATAAGCAGCTGCCACCTCTTTGATTTGCGGGTCTTCAGCCGCAATATTATTGGGGAAATAGATATCGTTGGCGGCATCACCGGCCAGCTTGGCAAAGGGCGGGGCAAAATCCAGCCCGCCGACAATAGGTACTTTAATACCGATTTGGCGCGCCTGCTGAACTGCCAGGACATTCTCCTGGATATAGTTGGGCATATAAATGGCCTCCGCCCCGGCAGCCTGGATTTCCGCCAACTGGGTTTTATAATCTTTGTCACTGGTTTTATATGCCTGTTCCGAAACGATCTGGCCGCCGTGGCTTTTTACGTAATCGACAAAAGGTTTGGCCAGGGAAACGGAATAAGCATTAGCTTGGTTATATAAGACGCCAATTTTTTTCGCGTTTAACTTGTCCAGGGTATAGCCGGCCACGATTTGGGCTTGCTGGACGCTGCTCGGCTGGATCAGGAAGTTATAGCCCCAGGGTTTGCCGTCATTCTTGGTGGTGGCCCGCTCGTCAATGAAACTACCCAGAATAGCTACTTTGGTGTTTTCCGCAATAGGCGCCAGGGCGATACCAATGTTACTGACCGGCGGGCCGATTATGGCCACTGCTTTATCCTGGGAAGCGAGGCGGTTATAGGCATTGATGGCTTCCTGGACATCGTTTTTAGTATCATAGGTAACGAGCTTCAGCTTTTTACCGTTGAGGCCACCATCCTTGTTAATCTTGTCAATAGCCAATTGGGCGCCGTTGGTGACGGCTTTACCCCACACCGAAGTGGTTGAACTTAAATCCTGCAAGTTGCCTATGATGATCTGGTCGCCGGCAGTACCTTGTTGGCTGTTACCGCCCTGGCCTTTTCCCTGGGAGGAATTGCCCTGGCCGCAGGCAACCAGTCCCAAAGCCAGAATGATAGTCAGCATAGATACTACTAATTTTTTCATGTCTTCAATACCTCCAGTTTTTTTCATCTTTAGTTCCCATCTTGCGTTACTTCAATCCGCAACAAAACTAGTATTTATCTGTTGCCCGCCAGCCCCCCCTCCCCGGTTAGACTCTTTATTTATTGACAGCTACTACCGTCCAGGCCAGGCCGTAACCGACCGACGCCCGGACCAGGAGTTGCGCCGGTAGCCTTTCGACCGTGGGTCTGGTTTTGCGCTTACTGTTAATCAACCGGATTAGCCTCTCCGCCGCCCGTTGACCGACTTCATAAAAGGGCTGGGCCATGGTGGTCAAGGGCGGGTCCATCAATTCCGACATATCCAGGTTGTCGTAACCCATCACGGCGATATCCTGCGGTACCCGCAGGCCCTTTTCCTTTAAAGCTTTAATAGCCCCCAGAGCTTTGGGATCGCTGGCGGCAAAGACAGCGTCCGGTTGCTGGCCCCGCTCCAGAATGGTAAGGATGGCCCGGTAACCGTCTTCCCAATCTTTAGTGCCATGCACAACCAGGTCTTCGTTATACGTCAGTCCGGCTGCGGCCAGGGCCGCCTTATAACCGGCAAAACGCTGGCGATAGAGGTCGAGGTCCATGGTACCGTTGATCAAGGCAATACGGCGGTAACCGCGCTGGATCAGAAACTGGGTGGCCTCGTAACCGCCCTGATAGTTGTCGACAATGACAGCATCCACCTGATCCTCCAGGTGACGGATCATGAGGACCACCGGGAAGCACTGCTCTTTAAGCTCTAAAATGTGGGTGCTGGCGGCGGTGGCGGTGGAAAAGATCAGGCCGTCCACCAGGCGCTTGCGCAGGTTATCGACATAGGCCTTTTCCGTTTCTATATCTTCGTCGGTATTACAAAGGATGACGGTATAACCGTGCTTTTTGGCCACGTCGGTAATCCCTTTAATAGCTGCCGGGAAAACCAGGTTGCGGACGTTGGGGATAATCAGGCCTATGGTCCTCGAGCGGCCTTCTTTAAGGCCTTTGGCCAGGGCATTGGGTTGGTAATTAAGCTCGCGGACGGCACGAAGGACCTTCTCCCTGGTCTCCTGGCTAACTACTACCCGGCCGCTTAAAGCGCGGGAGACGGTGCTGGGTGAAACCCCGGCCCGTTCGGCTACTTCTTTAATGTTGACCATGTATTCAGCATCCTCTACTGCAAACCTTTGTACAATCCATTGTGCAATCGTTTGTAAAATATATTCGCCATGCCTTGTTAAATTCCTGCTAAGGTAAGGAAAAAATTTTTCAATCCGGGAAATTAATAAAGCCCCTCCCGGAGCTTTGCAGTTGCTATAATAGCTACACTATTTTCGTGGCCAAAAAGGTAATCGTCGTACCCGGATTCGCCGACTTTGAAATACTACTACCGCACCTCGTTGTAGAACTTTAGATAACCCTGGTAGATTGGCCTGACATAAAGCCTCACCTCTTAACTCAACTCTATTAACATTTTACCATTTAGTAGACACAATTAAAAGATTGGTATAAGGAAATTTATAAGCCCTGAAGTTGACTCCAGGGCTTGATTATTTACCGCTGCACCCGGCCGGAGGCGTCGCCGCGCATGAGGTTCAGCACTTCGTCCTTCGTAATATGGTTGAAATCGCCGGGGATGGTGTGTTTCAGGCAGGAGGCGGCCACGGCGAATCCCAGGGCTTCGGCGGAGGCAAACCCTGCCGTCAGGGCGTAGATCAGCCCGCCGGCGAAGGCGTCGCCGCCGCCCACGCGGTCGACGATGTGGATCTGGTAGCGCCGGGAACGGTAAAACTCGCGGCCGTCGTACAGCAGGGCCGACCAGCCGTTGTCAAAGGCGGAGAAACTCTCGCGCAGGGTAATGGCCACCTTTTGCAAGTTGAAGCGGGTTAGCAACTCCTGTGCCACCTGGCGGTAACCCTCTTCACTGATTTCTCCTTTGGTAACATCAGAAGCCGTCGCTTTAATGCCGAAAACCTTTTCCGCATCTTCCTCGTTACCGATGGCTATATCAACATAAGCCATCAACTGGGTCATAGTGGCCCGCGCCTGATCGGGGGTCCACAGGTTTTTACGGTAATTCAGGTCGCAGCTCACCGTCAGGCCCATTTCTTTGGCCATGCGGGCGGCCTCCAAGGTCACGGCGGCTACATTTTCACCCAGGGCCGGAGTGATGCCGGTGAAGTGAAACCAATCGGCGCCGGCAAAGATCTTGGCCCAGTTGAACTCACCCGGCTGGACCCCGGCAATGCTGGCGTACTTGCGGTCATAGACAACTTTGGAGGGCCGCTGAGAGGCACCGTTTTCCAGGAAATAGATGCCCAGGCGTTCACCGCCCTGCAGGATGAAGCTGGTATCTATGCCGTAACGGCGCAGGTGATTAATAGCCGCCTGGCCCAGGGGATTGGCCGGTACTTTGGTGACCAAGGCGGCCTCAGACCCATAGTTAGCCAAGGAGCAGGCCACATTGGCCTCACCGCCGCCGTAGGTGACGTCAAAGGAATCAGCCTGAACGAAACGCTGGTAACCGGGGGTGGATAGGCGGAGCATAATCTCGCCGAAGGTAATAACTTTAGCCATAGGAAAAACTCCTTTCTTGCAAAATTTGTCAGCGGGTGATGCCGATCGGATGCCTGGAGCATGGTTTGTTTTCAAGGTCTCATGTGTTTAAAGTTACGAGGCCGAGCAGAATCGATTACCATCCCTGGCGAACTGCTTAGTTTTCAAAGTATGAAGCATAAAAAGTCGCGCCTTCCGGCCGGTGCCGATTGCCAAACACATTGAGGTGCAGGATGTTACCTGGCCGGTTTATTTGCCCCGCGCTGCCCGGATAGCCGCCACAAACTGCCGCGCCGTTTCTTCCACCTGACCATAATCACCCGTTTGAGCTCCTTTAGTCAGTTCGCCCCCTACCCCAACGGCTTCACAGCCGGCCTTGATCCACCGACCGACGTTCTCCAGGCTGACCCCGCCGGTAGGGACAATGGGTGCATAGGGTAAAGGACCTTTAATGGCCTTGACCATTTCCGGCCCGAAGGCGCTGCCCGGGAAAAGTTTGACGAAGTCGCTGCCTGCTTCCATAACGGCAACAACCTCACCCACGGACATGGCCCCGGCCATGCATACCTTCTGGTAGCGGTTACAGGTCTTCACCATCTCCACGTCCAGGCAGGGACTGACCAGGAACTCGGCCCCGGCCAGGATGGCCATGCGGGCAGTGGTGGCGTCGAGAACCGTGCCGGCGCCGATAAGAATCTCCCCGTTACGGTAGGTGGCGGCCAGCTCACGGATGACCTCCAGGGCGCCCGGTACGGTGAGGGTGATTTCGATGGCCTCCACCCCGCCGGCCTTTACCGCCGCGGCAATTTTAAGTGCTTGCTCCGGGTTCTCGGCCCGGACTACGGCTACAATGCCGCAGTCGATAAGGCGCTGCATTACCTTTAACTTTTGCATTCTTATCCCCCTATGGTTTATATATTGAAACGGTGGTTTATTATAGTAAATATATTCGCCATACCATCCTTAATTCCTGCCTGATGCTGAAATTTGCCGGCTAATCCCGCTAACTATCCCCTTCTGTAATAGCTGCGAATAAATGTCTAAAGGACATAAAACTATCCATGACGCCGTCGGAGACATGCGCGTCATTACAATAACATCATCCAGAATACCAGGGAAGTGATAACATAGATGCCCAATTAAAAAAGCGTGCTTGAGATGTGCATATTATATCAACTGTCCAACGCCGAAATGTACGGGTATGAGATTATGAAAATCATCAAGACGGTATTTCCCGATGTCTATGATGGCTCCATCTATGATGGCTCCATCTATGCAATTCTCCGGCGGCTTAATACCGAGGGTTATACCGAAACATTTATAAAACACTCCCCCAGCGGCCCGACCAGAAAGTATTACCGGATTACCATGCAGGGCAAAGAGTATCTAGCACAAATTATTTCTAAGTGGGGGGCAATGGTTTCGGGGACCCAGAGGTTGGGTAATGGTGTATATCATTATGGCTGGTAAGGTCACTTGAGCCAGAAGCCTTCTTTTACTAACTATTGAAAAACTCAAGTTTTATGATCGCTATATGCTCAGGTGAATAATGTACACCCAATTTCCTTTAGTTCCTTGATTCTATTAAGCAAAACCTCTTCAGTACAACCAATATACTCAGCTAAGCATGTTAAACATAAAACCCGCTTTGTATAATGACCAAGTAATTTTTTATTTAGTGCTACAACGTCTTTGTCTACTTGTTTGCTACAGTAATAACATAATTTAGCTTTCACAATAAATCACCTGTTTTTTATACTTTAGTTACCAGCTCAGGTTTTTACCTCTAACCCCATATCTGGGGCATTTTACCGAATTTTAATTTCGGGCACAGTACTACTATACTCGCTGTCCATAAGATGCAGTTGGCACTTAATAATACTGCGCATCTGAATGGCAGGAGCCAAACAGTACATACGGAACTCCTCTTTATCGATATCTTCTACCCTTTTAACATGAGGAAAAAGGAGTTTCATAAATCCGGAGCAAATACGTTTAATCGCTGTCGTATCGCGCGTATCGCCTGATCCGGGAACATCAAGCAGGGCATCAACCAGGGCAGGATAAACAATCTCATTTCGCATAGCATGCATGACTTCCGAAAAATACTCCACATTGAGAGCCCAGCCTTCGGCTTTCATGTTCTCACGCATACGCGGAATATCCCAACCCTTGATAAAGCCATGGAAGCGATCTATCAGGGCTGATTCTTGAAAAGCATATGGTAACTCGGTAAATATGCTAGCATACTCATTCATTTTCTCATCAGAAATATTACCCATCAACACGAGGCCTGCATCTCCGATGCCCCGTTTATCTCCCACACGGTATTCACCTGACTCTAAATACCCTTTTAACGCTCCCCTGATTTCATCGACATCTGGAAAGCTAATAGTCTGTATCTCATCAAAAGCTATATAATCATACCGACTAACAAGGCCTGGAGCATTACGACTAATGTCATAAAACAATCGAGCTCGACTGATGCTACCGCCGCTCACTAACCAGCCATATTTCGATATCTGTGACATTAGATAAGACTTCCCTGTTCCTTTTGGGGCCAGTTCTATCAAATTTACACGTTTTTCAACAAAGGGTAGTAATCGGCTAAGTAAAGTTAGCTTTTGACGTGTATCTAAAAACCCGTTGGGGTTATAATCAACCGCCAAAAGCAGCATGTCTATCCACTCGTCAAGGGTAAACTCCTTACGTGCCTCTTGGAAATACTCTACATCAATTTTATAGGGCTGGAAAATCTTATAATCAGTCATATAAATAGCTCCATCGCCTTCTTTTCCCCTCAAACCAATCGGGCTCCACTCACACTCTATAACCCCCCAAGTTTCGCTATCAGATAAAAGTTCTTTACGGTTTTGGCGTAATACCAGGTTACTGACAATTGCTTCATGCTTACGATTCGGAAAACCTAAATCCGGCAAATAAAACAGACCTTCGCCAGTGCGAACGTCAATCTCTACTTGCAGCTTAGCAAGAAATCTAACCCGTTGAGCATCGTTAACCATTCTGCTCTTGAGTAACTCCCAGTCTTTCTTGCCAGGAATATTCTTTTTGACAAATTCGCTAACCTCATCAAGGTTTATCCTACCGCTTTCATCAGCAAAACGCATAATCATCCAATCACGTAGATAGGGCGGGATACTTAAAGAGGCGAAAAACTTATTCTGTGTAGGGTCCTTATAGACAATCATATCTTGAAAGCAGGTCCTGGTTTTATCCTGAACAGCGTTATTAAAGCTCATATCTTAACCACCTCATAATCCAAGATCATCTTGAAGAATACCCTTTAGCACCTCAAAGTTAATCTCCCCAAACGATCGATTAGCACTGTATAGCTCGCCTGTATATTTGCCTGTTTTCCAACCCTCAAGGTTAAAGGACCAGGTAAAACCGGCACCGCTTTGACCTGACAACGTGTACCCGGCCACCCGTAATTCAACATCGGCCACTTTGCGATTGCAGCGAATTGTTAGAAAGCCTTGACCAGTGGTATTAAGTTTGACAATAGTATCGAGTACCTCAAATTGTGGTAGGTCGAGGGTGCTTATTTTCCGCACAATAATTACTGGAGTCAAGTACTCCTCAGGTGTGGCACCACTGTGGACTTCACCATGGCAAGCATTACCACCCTTGAAGCGGTTATGAGTAAGTAAATAAGCATTACCATTTTCCATTACCCATATACCATTATTGTCATAAGCCTCACCCTCCAATAGGGCATAGCGACCCGGAGCTTCTACTTTAGCCCCCTTCGGCGCATCTACCTTAACATCGCTGATTGCAGCAAACCGACTGAGGCCATGATCAGAAGTAATAACCACTGAAGGGTATTGTGATAATAAAGCTAACGCTTTATCAGCCACTTTCTTGATGACCTCGATAGCCTTCAGAAAAGAATCGGGAAACTGATAGGTGTAATGGTGAGCGATATCATCCAGGTCCCGTATAACTTCCTCACCATCTTCCCATTCCTTATTGGCCTCAGTTGTAGTTGGAAGATTAGCCCTGGTAAGCCTGACATCGCACTCAATCCGATCATTCATGGTTAATAGTCGGGTTAATAAGCCCGCCCATTCGGCGCCCATTGCATCTACCCAGAGTATTTTAGACCCGGCGGCACGCAGCCTGGACAGCAGGTCACTTTTACCAGGGTAACTCCATAGTAACTGCTCACCAGCCCACCTGGTAATTAGTGTAGTAAGCTCTTCGTCGATCTGATCTTTCAGGCGACAGCTATTGTACACCGAAAAATAGTGATCGGCAAATTCGTCACCAGTGATGGCAGGCCGTAAATACCATGTTAAAGCTGGAAATAACGCTTTAAGATAGTCCCACCAGACATCGCGGGGATATTTAGTCATCAGTTCGCTGACGCATAACACGAGCTGTTCCCGTTCTGCTGTCGACAAGTCAGTCAAAACTGCCAACCGCTCAAAAGGATCTGTAAATTCGTTATAACGATACCAGAATACAGCCGGCATAAGACTAACGTCCAGGTGTTGGAGAAGTTCCTTACGTTCCCGGCTAACGGAAACAGACCGCGGCAAAGCAAAAATACCCATAACAGCGTCATTGATAAAGCCGTCTATATGTTTGTTTTCCTTCAAAACATAATGGAGATAGGTCCCGGGTTTAATCCGCCTTTTGCTCCACAACCATGCCAGCCATCGCTTATTATGATCAAAGCTACCCCACAGGGTAAAGAGGACATCCGCATTATAGTTAGCGATGTTCAGCAATCGCCCGGCCAACCGATCCAAGTTATCGCCTTCACGGATTTGAACTGCCAGCCAATCCCACTGCTCAGAAGAACCCCACTCCTCACAGATTTCTTCCCAATCAATATTCCTGCGGATATATTCAAAACTAGATGGATAAAGACGTACGTGACACTCACTCCGCGCTTGCCGAACTGGCAACCATGGGGCCATGGCAGTTACCAGCCACACTTTACGAATACTGTCTTGTTCCCATAAGGACAGGTATTCTTTTATGCCCCGTGCTATCTGACGCTCTGTAAAACCCGTAGAAAATGGGGCTACGATAATCTCAGAACTTCCTTCCCCTTTGAGAGACCACGGTTCTGGAAGCTCCCCCGCCCGGTAACGTACAACACGATTTATTTCTTGAACAAATAATTCTTCCGCTACTAGCAGGGGAACATATATCCTGCGTATCTTATTCGCCGGCCACTCAGCTAACAACCGTATGACCTCAGCGCTCTCGGGATCAAGCCGAATACACTCAGACACTGGCGTAAGTAGAATGCTTTGGCAAATCATTATCTCTTCTTGCAAATATGATATCAGCCCCATCATATCAGGTAAGACATCGGGGGCACTACAAAATTCGGATAAGCGAATAACTCTGTCAACCTCATAAATGAGTCGTTGGATTAAATCTTTCCAGGTCTGACAACCCTGAATAAGAATAAACCGGGTAGCAAATCTTTCGCCCTTTATGCTTTCATCCCTCAAATGGGACATAAAATCATCAATGCTGGCGAAAGTTATCATGGCCATCCCCTTCTCAGCTTTGTTTAATCTTTCCTTTAATGGCACTGAGGAAGCGGGCACCAACAAGGGCATCCTCAGCCACCAGGTCCATTACAAATTGTTTTATATCATCTGGTGATATGGTTTCAATAGCTTTTAGAATTTGAGGATAGGCTGTAACTTTGTAATTCTCGGTTACCCACCGGCGAACCACCTGGTTAATCTCATTTAATCGCATGGGCCATTGGTATACTTTGCCACCCAAAACGCTGTAAACGTAATTCTGCAGCTTATCAGATGCTCCTACTTGGTAAACCAGATCAATGTAATCACCTGCAGCTACCTGAACAAATCTATCCAAAATACCCTGGCGGTCGTGAAGTACAGTGAACTCTGATGCATAATCGTCCAGATAACCCGCCATCTCGTCTAACTCGGCCTCTGATAATTGCTGGAGCTTGTCATATCGAGCTAAGAACATACGATGCATTTTGCCTTCCAGGAGCCACTGAATAGGAACACGCTTTTCTTCACTCCAGCGCTCCGGTGATTCCGAACTGGTTAGCTCCCGCCAGCGTTTTCGCAGATTAACAATTTTTTTCTGCCTAGCCTGCTGTGAAATTGCATTTATAATAGCTCGCCTGACCTCATCCTCTGTTGCCTCTGATAGGTCGGGTAAAGCGTTATATAGTTCTGCTGCTTCGTGGTCGCTGATTATATTTCCTGTAAATTTTTGGACCAGGAGGCCAGTTAGAGATGTACTTTCGCTCAATAAGAAGGCCACCTGTCTGCTCAGACGGCGGAGATCCTCTGCCCGATTATCTTTTAAAGCCTGACCGGACCTGTATATAAGCTCATAAAGATAATGAATAATGTCGGATATTTCGGCAACCTGCCCTTCTTTATAGCAGAGCAGGGGAAATTTGCTTTTAAACCAGGTGGTACGGAAATAGTCCCGCAGGTCATTTAAATCTTGCTTGACTATCCCTAATAGATTGTTTAACGCGTCCACCAGGTCCAAGTTACGGACAACTTCAGGTAATTTTTCTATTACCCGCTCCTCGCGCCACAAGTAAACATCCTCGTTAAAGAGGGCCTTGAGTCGGGCCATCACCTGGGGGACATCCAGGTTAAGGGAAGTCATAAGCGAAATTAACTGCGGGTCATGAACACTCCAAAACTGCCTCATGCCTTCCTGTATCCGGTCTCTACTCAGCAATCCGGGTAATTCACGGCGTACCGGATGAATAGCTTCAACAGCTGCCTTCATACCCTGCTCATCTAATTCATCCAGATCATAGGCTAGAATACCCCCAAGTGTCATAGTCGCCCTCTGCATATCCTCGTAGCTTACTCGTGAACTGGCCGTCTTCTGAACATAATAAGCAAGTACCCATAGAGGGTAACCTATTTCCATAACCATTTTGCGCATGTTTTTTCGAGCTTCTTCGGGGTAGGCTGTCTGCTCGGCAGTAAGATGAAAAACATCGCGGGCCATGCGACAGAAAGACTCGCCCTCAGGCGACATTTTCCGGATAGTATAATTCTCTGAAAGCCTGCCTCCCTTCAAGACCTGATCGATTAGTTCTGCCAACTTGTTAGGATTTAAAGGTAGCGAATTGGTGCCGTCGGAATAGTAATAACCGTGGGCATATCTACGCATTAGGACGGCAAAGAGTAGTACGCCGATAGGTGAAGGCATAAGGCCATAGGGCGGCTCCTGCAAAGCCTCCCACAACTGCTTTAGACTGACATGATCCTTGGTAGCAAAAAAGTTATCTACCACAGACTTCATTTTAACTAAAGGATGATCAATAGAACGATTTAGTTCATCATCTTCCCAGACGCCTTCATTTTTAAGTTCTTCCACCACATCCCTGTATGGGCGCTGAATATTTTGAGCCACTTTGAGGCCGATTTCGGCACCGGTTTTGCCCCAGGCATGATCATATAAAGTAGCGATTCTACTTAGTTTCTCCGGCCCATAGGGATAAATAGAGGTCACGATATCCTCGAGATACTCAGTAATAGCCTCGCAACCTGCCAATTCCTCCCGCTTGCCCCGGAAAAAGGCCCGGACCCTGCTCGTACGTACCGCTCCCAACCATTCGTCCACTATATTTTTGCTCTTTGTATCGTAGTACCTTTTGGTGGTACTATCCCGCATTTCCTCGTAATACCAGGACCGGGCCCGGTAATCGAGCCACTCATTCCACCGTTTTATACCGAAGGCAACCTGGCTGATAAGGATACAGTAATTAGCGTGAGTCTTGCTTAACTCTTTAGCGAGGTCTTCCGCATCATTCAAATACCCATCTTCCTGGGCAACTACCATGATTAACCCTATCTCATAAGACCTTTCTACACCCTGGATCAGGCGTTCACGTCGCAATTTTAGCTCTCTCGCAGATACAAATTGGACAGGATGACGTAACCTGGCTGCTCCCCGCAGGAAAAGCAGCTCCTGCAAACCGGGGGCAAACTCGGCATCTGATTTTCCTGCATTGATCATTTTTTCAAAGGTCAGGCTGGCTTCGGCCCGTTGTTTATACTGCTGCAACTTGTTATGGTCAATAGTAGTGGTAGGTATAATATATTCATAATCGTTACCGGAAGGCACGGCAAACATGATGCCGCGAGAGCAAAGCCCGTCAGCCACTTCCTCCACGCGATTATAAAGATTAGTACCAACGAACATACGCTTGATAACTGAGAAATTGGGTTTAAGCAAGTCATGAGCTCCTTGTGTCTGCCTTCGTAACGCAGTGAGGAGCAGCATGACGCGAAATACCCGTCTTTCCTCCTGATTGTTCAAGCTGCCTTTAGTAGAATGATAATGACTCAATATATCACTTACAGTATCAATAGTTTCAATTCTAGTATCTTCAAAGAAATACTGCCATAAATAATCAGGTGTCAACCAGTACCAGTTATCCTGCGGATAATTAGCGACAAACCATTGGAAGGAACCTGGCTCATCTTTTTTCAGAAATTGAAAAAGAGTGCGCTGGCTCGAGCTATAAAGGGAGGAAATAGTCGCCAGCAGGTAAGCAGTAAAGGGGTGGATAGGAGCCAGCATCTTAAGCTCCTCTTTCTTTACCCGTTCTCCTAGCATATTAATGTGTAATACAGCTACATCCACGTTACCCCACAGTGAATCCCGCTTCGTTTCCCAATCGTTCCGCAGGTCGGGCCTCGCCTCGATTACATTGGCAATCAGTCTATAAGCTGTTACTGGTGTCATTTCCAATTGGCAATTATGGAACCGATCAAGGAGCTTTTTCCGTGTATCATCATCGATGCGTGTAAACTGGTTTAAAGCCCGATGAGTGACAAGGAAAAGGTAGAATGGAATGTCGGCCGTAGCCTGAGCCAGCTCTTGTAAGGGTGTCACCGGTACATTGTTAGTGAAGAACTCGGTAAACTCATCCCAGATAAAGACAATTCCCTCCAGATTGTTACTGTCAATGACTTCCTTTATCCATGCTTTAACTGCCGCTGGCGAATCAACAAGATTGATATCTTCTTCCTCCAGGACAGCCGCTACTTGTTCGCCCACCCGGGCATCACCGGCGCGCAGGCGTTCAATGATTTCTCCGGCCGAGGCTATCGTTCGGAAGCGGCCTCTATACTTATTAAAAGCTCCTTCCCAGTTGAAGATACCACTTGTATCACTCAGCTTATTCACCAGCTGGTCCATAATACTTTCACCAAAGGTAACATACCTCCGGGACTTCAACTGTTCTTTGATGGCCTGTTGTATCTCTACCATCAGGCGCCGGCTGGAAGTAATATGCCCAGACGCCGAACGGTAGATAATTAAATAGCGTTTTTTCTCCCGCAATGCTTTAAAGCGGGGCCAGAGAGGGGTTATAATCTGGTGCTTTTGAAAGTAGTCCTCAATCTCATCCAGATCATCCTCCAGCAAGTGCTTGATCACAAAAGAGGCAAAGGTTTTGCCTGTTCCGTAAGCCCCGGTAAGCCAGAGGGAGCGTTTGTTACCACTATCTATCCGCTCCAGGGCTGCGATTAATTTTTCCATCATGTTCTTCATATAGCTATGGGGAATAAAAAATTTCCAATTACCCTTACGATTTTTGTCTACATCCTCGGAAAAGACCGGGATAAAGTCTTCACTCACAGCAAGGTAATTATTATAGCGCCACATTGCCACCACTCCTTATCTGCTATATGAATTATTTTTACGCCTTCTTCATCAACGTCAAAACAATTCTGGTCCATAATGTTAAGGCGCTCTAGGACAAACTACCGATTACAGCCAAAAACTATCCAGGGCCACACCAGGTCGCTGTCCCAGGATAGCCTGGTTTTATTTTGTTGAAGATATAGCTACCCCAGAGCATGGAGAAGAGCGGCGTCACAGGGATCTGCCCCATGGCGGACAAGGCGACGTGGTCTTCCCTCTATCACCTCCCCCTGACCCAGCTCACTACCAACGGGCATCCGTTCCAGGAGACCTGCCAGTTCCATAATAGCGTTGAATGCCGTGCGCTCTGCCAGACGGGGTACCGCTGCCTGAAGCAGCGACTTTAGTCTTGTCGTGGTCCACTCGTCCCGCCCTAAATGCACGTACCAACGTCGTCGGGAAAGTGAAGACCACATTATCCCAGAGAACTTCTCACAGGGAGCGGCAATCCGTTCCCTTAGCGGCAAACTGCTTTCCCAGCTAGGTCAAACGACCACTGCTATCCTCGATGCCGGTAGTCTTCAACCGCACGGCCAGAGAATCTACCTGTCGGTTGCCCAAGATTGAGCTACCGCGCCATCCCTGGCGATCAGCTAGATAAAGCTCCAGCCATTCTCGCCGCAACCCAAAATGTTGATGACGAGACCAGCCTTTTTCATAACTCCAATTAAACAAGATCAAGCACCTCGATAGCTTTACGGTTATCATCAAGGAAAATATTATCCAAATCCCGGATGATATTAGTACGTATAAGTCCATCACCCCGGGCGGACAGGCCCTGGAGGATCCCCTTTAACACATCTTGATTGATGCCAAACAGGATATAAGGACCCTCGTCGGCGCCTTCATAGAGCTCATGCACAGTCAACTCATACCGCCCTGTCTTTTCGGCATACCGGTAAAGGGAATAAAGTAGAGCAACCGGTTCTGGCTCAAACCATCCCTTCTTATATAATGCGATATCTATTCTTTTGGCTGGTTCCGTTTCTTCCCCCAGCCCCAGCTTGCTGCCTATTGGTGTCCTGGTCAATAAGCCGAACAAGGCTGTCATGGCGTTTTTTCGTGTACTTTCACTTTGGTGATGGGTTTCGCCTATTTTTGCCACCCATTCAGTTTTCGTCATTACCGCCCCCCAAGGCACAGCAGAAATATACCACTGGACAGGCGTCGAGTTACGGGCCAGGTTGGTCCATATAACGGCCCAGGTAACTAAATCGTCAACCCCCCACTGGGCTAACTTCTCCCCTAAGGGAGTAATAACTATTGATTTTTTATTACCCGTTATTAATTCGGCGTGTTTTAGCCACATCATCATAGCGTCAAACTGACAGTTGCCCAAACTATTATGGCTTACCCAGTCATTAGGTGATAAAAGAAACTCCTCAAGCCATTCCTTTCTCATTCCAAAGTGTTCATAGGTATGCAACGTTTTTTTCTCATTTCCACTCATATTTAAACCTCCATCGCTTATTGCCAGTGATTTAGCAGTAAGACAAGCTTTACCATGCAGATCAAGGCACAAACCGCAGGTTACACACTCCTCGCCAATTCGCACCCGGCCCAGGGTATCCAAAGCACCGGTAGGGCACTCCACCTGGCAGGCCTGGCAGTGGCTGCAGTAAGCGCTCTTGATGGCCACAGCACGAAAGGCACTGAGGACGAAGCGGTCGGCATGAGCCAGGCCATCAACCTCGATGATGTTGCTTTTTTCAAGATGCTGCATGACGTAGGGATATACTACGCCGCTCCTCTCAATATACCCCTGGCCTGCTCCGGTACGTACTAGCCGGCCCAGGGTTTTGGCCCATTCCTGCCAGTCTTCGGTAGGCTGGCGCAGGGTAAAGATAATCTTGCCGTTCTCTGTCTGCTCGATAACCCGGTTGCCGCCACCAGGCAGGTAGCGCCCGCCGGCTCGACCTTTCCAGCTACCTTTCTCCAAATAGCTGTCCATTTCCTTAGATGAGATGCCCATATTAGCGGCATAAGTACGTAATTCATCAATAAAACCTACCATGTCTTGGTGATAAACTTTCCAACTAATAATATCCCACCATTGGGATGCCATCGGACATATTGCGCAACCTACACGCATGACGCCGTAACGATAGGCCCGGTTTAACAACAGACGGCGGCTAAAAAGATACAAAAAAACTTCCCCAGCATTCCATGAGATGATGGGGCTGGCATTGATCTGCATCTTGTGTTTACCGCCGTAGGTAATTTCTGAGTAAGTCGATCGGCTGGCACTTTCCTCATGGCGCACGCCATCGAAAATTAAGGCCTTTACTGATGCTTTACCCGCTAACTGGCGCAATAGCAGCAAGGTGGGTACCGATTTATGTACAGAGCAGCACCACCGATGAATACGGCTGGGGGGGCCTATCTCCCGCCATGTTGTCAGAGCATCTTTCGCGCTCCTGGCCGTATAAAAGGATAAATGGGGCCAGCGCACCTTAACTGTTTCCACAGCTTGATATGTATCATAGATTTCTATACCTGTATCACCGAAGATGACCACAAATTGATCCGGCTCCAGGGCCCGCTGGATCAGATCCAGAGTTACAAGTGAATCCTTGCCGCCGGAAAAGGCAACTGCTACTATATCTACTCTTTTACGGTGTTTGGTATAAGTTTGGTAGATAAATTTAAGCGATTTCTGCACCAGCCCCTGGAGTAACGCACTGTTTTTAACGGCCATTGCTTCGGTATCCACTGGAACTAACGTCAAACCTGGCCGGTGAATTTTAAGTTTGGGCCGGGTAAATAAGCCACCACCTTCAGCTTCCGCTACCAGTTCACCCCGGTAATAATATCTCCGACCGCCAACGGCCCATAACAATGGTGCATCCACCCGGGTGTAAGTCCAATATCTGTCAAAACCCAATAAGTCTAGCTCCTCAAAAAAGACAGGTCGGATTTCGCTTTTTGTACCATCCTCTTTCGTATCAACCAGCAATATCCCACCTGTATCTTGATCCCATTGGATCTCGTACATAACATCATTCTTCCTTCTTTTTTAGCGTATTGATCTCTTGCAGTAATACTTGAAATGCTAAACGGCTAAAAATCCTCTTCCACGGCTTCTTTATCTTCGGGGATGTTATTATAAAACTGGGACAGGTTAATATCAGGAAGGTTAATCCCTTTAGCGAGGAGATATTCGATCAATTCTTCAACCTCAGATACATGAGGATGACATTCTTCAACAATGGTCAAGAAATCCTGATCACGTAGCCGCCCTGTTTCAGCCCGGAATATTAACTTGTCGATAATGTCTTCCAGGCATAAGGTAGTTTTAGTCCGGCCTGTACTTATTGTAGAATCATAATCGTAATTATAGCTTCGTTTCGGTCGTGTTATCCCGACTCGCTGCCGGCATTCCCGATTATCTTCTTTATTGTACTGGTTACAAGCATCTATAATCTGTTTACCAGGTAATTCATCAACAATCTCAATACCTTGAGCAGCCAAATGCTCATAGACCCTATCAAGGGCTTCCATCGATACGTCACTCATTTTGTCGTTCAACGTATCAATTATAACCTGATAGGTAACGTAGCCACCAAATTTTTGACCCAGTGTTAATAATTGTCGTAAGCACCGGTTTAGTGCAACTTCATTTCCTGACATAACCTTTTCCCCACAACGGTGCTGGACAATAAATGTCTGCCTATTACAACCAATTCTACATAAACCCGCCAACTCCTGCCTTCAGCTTAATCTTACATTAAGCCACCGCCAAATACTGTCGGGTACGTTTGTTCGTAAATAAAAATCCACGCTGCTGTTTTTCTCTGAAAAGCCAAACGATTCTCCTTCATTTAAGGCAGGATCCCGCTCGGGTCTTACGGTAGCGGCCTAAACGGGTAGAAGTGAAGCTAACTGCCGGCCTATTGGTGAAAAGTTCTATCTAAAAGCCCTTAGCCGTCAGAAGAATCTCCGGCGTGCAAAAATCGCACTGCACCACCCTCATATCAGCAAATGCCTGCTGCAACTGGTGCTGCTGTCCGTTTTGGGCTAATCCCCCACAATAATTTTACACAAACAAATCCTGGTAGGAGATTTCCGGTCAGTATGTGGTATAAACTTTGTTTCATAACTACCCGTAGCAGTAGTAAACATAATTTCTTTTTTCTTTTGCTTTGTAAAGGGCTGCGTCGGAAATTTTAATAAGTTCTTCTATATCAATATCTGCACCTTCTTTTGTTGAGGCTATACCAATACTCACAGTAATTTTACAGGCAATACTTTCACAAGAAAAAAGGTGATTTTCTACTATTATTCTAATCCCGTCCGCAATTTTAAAAGCCTCTTTAGCACCGGTACGGGGGAGAATTACTGCAAATTCCTCGCCGCCCCAGCGGGCTACTATATTATCTATAGCGAAGTTTCTTATACTATTTTGGAGGATTTCAGCAAACTGCCGCAGCACCTGATCCCCTGTTACATGCCCATATGTATCGTTTATACCCTTAAAATTATCTATATCTATCAAGAGCAATGAAATCGGGGTTTGAGCTTGTATTGCGGACAGTTTGGTGGAGAAATACCTCCTGTTGTGCAAGCCGGTCAACATGTCAATATGTACCTGACGGTACAAGCTTTTAACCAAACCGCCCAATACCGTGGTGATTAATATCTGAATTATTGCATAAAACCTCCAGGCCAAATCGTCGCCGTAATGACCATAGCTATAATACCTTTCTAGCAAAAGGGTAACCAGCAACATAATTAACCCGCCTAACAACAAAATCATCGGCGCATATTTATATATTTTTTCTTGCATCTTAAATCAATTCCCTACCCTTTTGTTTTTCTTTTCCCAGTAATACTCGACAATGTACTTGTCAATTTTCTGGCTTATTTTTAATAGAATTCCTTTGCTGATATTCATCTTTACCGCATTATCAAGGATTCTCCTGGCCACTTCTATTTTGTCCTTTGCATCCACGCTCTTCACTCCCCCAACGATAACCGCAGACATAATTTTATATCAAAAATTTGCTTGTTGCAAAGATAAATTATATGCATTAAGCAAATTCAGTGCAGGCTTAAAGTCGGATAAAGTTATTTAAGTGGGGAGTGAACAGAAATGGAGAAAAATATAGAGATAGATAATAAGGCCATTGGGCAAAGAATACGGGAAGGAAGAGAGAAATTCAAGCTTTCCCGGGAAGAGTTTGCGGAAATCATCGGGCTTTCGGACTACTACGTAGGACAGCTGGAACGGGGGGAACGCCAAATGAGTCTCCCCGTTTTAGTTAAGGTCGCCAGTTGTTTGCATGTTTCTTTGGATTATCTTGTCTGGGGCAAAATTACCGATGAATATTGTATCCGCGATGGTGGCAGTACTTACGGTACCAACAACAGTAACGATAGAGAGCTACATAAATTAATCGACAGATGTTCGCCGAAAGAATTGAAGCTGGTAAAAAAACTCATCAAAACTGTTCTCCCTTATGTTGACAAAAACTAATGTATACACCCCTACCTGCGAGCCGACCTTACATCAAGCCATCGTCAAATAATATCAAATACGTATGTTCGTGTAGTGGCACTACTTTAATCAAAGACCCATAATAAAACCCTGTAACTAATTCTAGCTACAGGGTTGATCAGCAATCTCATAGGATTTAAATCTCGCGGGGATTTTCGCCCCTACTCCACCGTGACGCTCTTCGCCAGGTTCCGGGGTTGATCCACGTCGCAGCCGCGGGCGACAGCGGTGTAATAGGCCAGGAGCTGCAAGGGTACCACCGTGACCACCGGGGCCAGCCAAGAAGGTACCGGCGGCAGGTAGAGGACGGCGTCGGCCTCTGCGGCTACGGCCATATTGCCCGCCTGGGTGAGGGTCAGGACCCAGGCGCCGCGGGCTTTGACTTCCTTAATGTTACTGAGCATCTTCTCCAGCAGTTCCGCCTGGGTGGCCAGGGCGATGACGGGCGTACCCGCTTCGATCAACGCCAGGGTGCCGTGCTTCAATTCCCCGGCGGCGTAGGCCTCGGCGTGGAGGTAGGAGATCTCCTTCAGCTTCAGGGAGCCCTCCAAAGAAGCGGCGTAATCCAGGCCGCGGCCGATGAAGAAGGCGTGCTCGTGGGGTGCCATCTTCCCGGCCAGTTCCCTGATCCGGGGTTCGAGCTTTAAGACCTCTTCCACATAGCCGGGCAGAGCCTTGAGGCCGGTGGCGATTTCCTGGGCCCAGGGGGCGCCGCCCCTTTGCTCGCCCAGGTACAGGGCCAGGAGGTAGAGAGACGCCACCTGGGTGAGATACGCCTTGGTGGAGGCCACAGCGATCTCCGGGCCGGCCCAGGTGTAAATAACGTGGTCGGCTTCGCGGGCTACCGAACTACCAACGACGTTGGTAATGGCCAGCACCGGTGCCCCGGCCTTTTTCGCCTCCCGCAGGCTGGCCAGGGTATCGGCCGTCTCCCCGGACTGGCTAATAACCAGGCCCAGGGTATGCTCGTCGAGGATCGGTTCCCGGTAACGAAATTCGGAAGCCACGTCGTCTTCGACCGGCAACCGCAGTAATTTCTCTAAGAGGTATTTGCCGACCATGCCGGCGTAATGGGCCGTACCACAGGCGATAATGGCCAGCTTTTGCAGGTTCCGGGCGTCAGCCGGGGTTATGTGAACGTCCTCCAGCCGGACGCGGCCGTCGGCCAGGAGGCGGCCCTTCAGGGTATCCCGCAGGGCCCGGGGCTGCTCGTGGATTTCCTTCAGCATAAAGTGGGCATAGCCGCCCTTTTCCGCCGCCTGGAGGTCCCAGGCCACATGGAAGACTTCCTTAGATTTACGGCTGCCGTCGGCGTTGTAGATGTTCGTGCCCCGGGGGGTAATGTGAACTACCTCACCGTTCTCCAGGATGTAGTTATCCCGGGTATAAGGCAGCAGGGCCGGGATGTCGGAGGCCAGATAGGTCTCCCCGCCGGCCAGGCCGACAATGAGGGGGCTGTCCTGGCGCACCCCTACCATTTCTTCAGGGTGATGGGCGCTGACTACAGCCAGGGCGTAGGAGCCGCGTAAAAACGGCAGCATCTTGAAGACCGCCTGGAGGAGGTCCCCCTCATAATTTTCCTCTACCAGGTGGGCCAGGACTTCGGTATCCGTTTCCGAGATAAAACGATGACCTTGGGCCGTTAGCTGCCGGCGCAGTTCCTGGTAGTTTTCGATAATCCCGTTGTGGACGACGGCAAACTTACCGCTGCAATCGAGATGGGGGTGGGCGTTGACGTCTGAGGGGCAGCCGTGGGTCGCCCAGCGGGTGTGGCCGATCCCTACCTGGGCCCCGGCCAGGTTGCCGTTGAGGCGGCTCTTCAGGGCCACCAGTTTACCGGCACTCTTTTCTACTACCAGCCCGCCGTCTTTAAGGACGGCAATACCGGCCGAGTCGTAGCCCCGGTACTCCAACCGTTCCAGCCCCTTAACCAATATGGGAACGGCCGGGCGCGGGCCCAGATAACCAACAATACCGCACATATTTACTTCACTCTCCCTTTGTTTTTTACGGGAGAGGTAAAGGGTCACCCGGCGCCTTTTGTCCCCGGGATTGCTCCCGGGTTTTGTGACGCCTTTGACGGCCGTAACCCGGCCGGGGGGCATCCGCCGATAACTCGATTAACCCCCGCCTCGTCAACCAGCCAACCTATTCCCGGTAAATACACTTGCTGGTCCCGGCGCTTGCATTATTTTACCTCTTTACCTCTCACCCTTTGCCCTGGGACACAACCAGTCTCCTGTTAACCCAGAGGGAACGCCTCCTTTTGCCTTATAGTTTCCTGCCACCCCAATTAGTCTGGAAAGTTTGGCTTGGAAGTTACCGATCACCCCCCTTTCTCTCCGCTTTCACTCCGTTTTTCCATTTTATAGAAAAATGTAGCTGGATCATAAGCCGGTAGCAACCCGCTGTAGAAAGGCCATAATAGCCTCCAGCTCTTCCCGGTCCGGTCCTTCGACCATCAGGCGGATAATGGGCTCGGTACCCGAGGGCCGGACTAAAACCCGGCCCCGGCCCGCCAGCTGTTCCCGGGCCGCGGCTACGGCCGCCAGGAGGCCAGGGTGGTCCATGGCAGCCTCCTTGTCGGCCACCCGGACGTTCACCAGGAGCTGGGGCAAGTGGGGCATGGCGGCCGCCAGTTCCACCAAGGGCCGCCCGGTGGCGGCCATGACCTGGAGGAGCTGGACGCCGGTAATTAACCCGTCCCCGGTGGTATTATGCTCCAGAAGGATGATATGGCCCGACTGCTCGCCGCCCAGGACGGCACCGCTCTTCAGCATCTCCTCCAGGACGTAGCGATCGCCCACCCTGGTCTGCTGCACCCTGAGGCCCGCCGCCGTCAGGGCCTGGTGCAGGCCGTAGTTGCTCATGACGGTCACTACTACCTGGCCGCCGGGCAGGCCGCCCTGCTCCTGGCGGTAGAGGGCCAGGATGGTCATAATGGCGTCCCCATCGACGACCTGGCCCTTGGCATCGACGGCGATGACCCGGTCGGCGTCGCCGTCAAAGGCCAGGCCTACCATGGCTCCCCGGGCGATGACGGCCGCCTGCAGGTCTTCGGGATGGGTGGACCCACATCTGACGTTTATATTAGTACCATCCGGTTCATGATGCAAGAGGGAAATTTGCGCTCCTAGGCGCTGGAAAATGGCTGGGGCCACCCGGCAGGCGGCGCCGTTAGCGCAATCAAGGACCACCTGCAGCCCGGCCAGGCCGCGGTCGGCCGTGCTACAGACGTAAGCGCTATAGCGTTCCGGGGCGTCGGTTACTTCCCGGGCCCGGCCCAGTTCAACCCCTACCGGCCGGGGCAGATCATCCGCCGGTGCCAGGACCAGCCGCTCGATCTCCTCTTCCACCGGGTCCGGCAGCTTGTAACCGCTGGCGCTGAAGAATTTAATGCCATTATCAGCCACCGGGTTATGGGAGGCGGAGATAACCACCCCGGCATCAGCCTCCAGGTCCCGGGTCAGCCAGGCCACTGCCGGGGTGGGAATCACCCCGACTTTTAATACCTCGCCGCCGACGGAACAGATGCCGGCTACCAGGGCCGCCTCCAGCATATCGCCGGAGATGCGGGTATCCCGGCCGACGACCACCCGCACCCGGCCGCTGTTCCCGGCCAGGACGGCAGCCCCGGCCCGGCCCAGGCGAAAAGCCAGTTCCGGTGTCAAGCCCTGGTTGGCCACGCCTCGTACACCGTCAGTGCCGAATAATCTACCCATGCCATCCACCCTTCAATTTCATAATATCATCATATGGTTGCAACTGGAAAGTTGCCACTTGAGGGAGCCCCTGTGAAGCCAACGCTCCCTCCATAACCAGGGGGCTGGCGCCTCAACCCGCCCGTAACAAAGCCCCCTGCCAACAATAACCATTTTTACCAAAAATCTGTTTGCGGAGAAAAACGGGCATGGCTAAGGGGTATCGCAGCAGGCTATAATTGTTTACTTAAGGCGCGCTCCCGGCAGCGCCGGCAGGTGCCGGACCGATCTCCACTACTACCCGGACCCGGGGGAAACTGCTCAGCTGCACCCCGGCCGGGATCTCCAGGTTGGTTTCCATGGTGACATTTTTCTTAGCACCGGCGATATTGATCGCGGCTGTGTTGAGGTAATCCAGGGGTGCCAGCTGGCTGTAGGGAGCGAAGACCTCCACTACTTCCGGCTGCAGGATCACCCGCTGGATGGCGTAACCCTTGGCTGGTTCCCCTATCAGGCGCGGCCGGACCGGCAGCATTTTGCTGGGCATATCCTGGACAACGGGGATAAAGGTCTCCACTGTATCCGGTTTTACCGCCAGCCAGGTCGGCAGGGGATGCCCATCGCGGTCGGCAATCTTGACCGGTAACTGGGCCAGGAAATTCCCGCTGGCCTGGTCGATGTTGGCCTCTACATAAACGCGACCGATTTCCTTTAAAGTAGCGGCCGGACCGGAGATTACCACCTGGGAGGGCTTCAATACCGGTTCCAGGGCGCGATAGCCGCTGGCCGGGGTGCCCAGGAGGCTCACCTGGACCGGCAACTGGACGTCCTCTATTTTCTCCACCCTGACAGTCACCTGGGCTGGGTTGACGTGGATCACGCTGAGCCCTTCTGGTACATTGACCTGCACCGGCAGGACGTTGTTACCAACCCGGGCGTCCCGCAGGTCGGCGTAGGCATGGACATCCCGGGGCAGGAGGTTGGCCACGGCCGCCTTGCGGCCCTCTACCCGGACCTGCACCTCCGCCGGGTGGTCGGCCACCACCAGGCCGCTGCTAAGGTTTTCCGTTTCCAGGGGCACCCGGACCACCGTCTCGCCGGTGGGGTTCTGCTCGCCGGTGACATACATCCAGAGTATAATAGCCAAAATGACGGCCATTAAGCGGTAACCCCAGTTCTGGCGTAATTGCTCCAACATCTTAAGACCTCCAGAGCCAGAAGAAAGTGGTGTTATGATTATCCTGGGGCAGCATCAGGCTTTGCAGGAGTTCCTTCAAATTCTTTTCCTCCAGGAAACGGGTGAGTTTACCGCCTTCGGCCACGGAAATAACCCCCGTTTCCTCTGAGACAATCAAGACAACGGCGTCAGAGATCTCGCTGATCCCCAGGGCGGCCCGGTGCCTGGTCCCCAGCTGCTTACTGAGGTAGGGGCTTTCGGACAAGGGCAAAAAGCAACCGGCCGCCACTACCCGGTCGCCCCGGATAATGGCCGCGCCATCGTGGAAGGGCGTCAAGGGGACGAAGATATTAATCAAAAGTTCGGCTGAGACCACCCCGTCGACCCGGATACCGGTCTCGATGTAATCATTAAGGCCTGTTTCCCGTTCGACCACCACCAGGGCCCCAGTCCGGTTTTTGGCCAGGACCTGCATGGCCCGCACCAATTCGTTAATCAGTTTCTCCATATCTTCGGCCCCCAGGACCGTCAACGGCCGGGCAAAGAATTTACCCCGGCCCAGCTGCTCCAGGGCCCGCCGTAGTTCCGGCTGGAAGACCACCGGCAGGGCGACCACTATCACCAGGCGCAACTGGCTCAAGAGCCAGTTGATGGTCGCCAGGTGTAAACGCGCGGCAATGACCGAAGCGACCACCAGCACTACCAGACCTTTAATCAGCTGAACGGCCCGGGTGCCTTTAATGAGCATCATGAATTTATAAATGACAAAGGCCACCACACTGATATCCAAGGCTACCAGCAGGAGGTCGATAAAATTTAAAGATAGTACGTAGCGCCAGAGTGCCGCCAAACCAGTCACCCCACTTTTACCCGGCGTTGTTATTATATGATGGCCAGTACACTTCATTCGACGGGCGAGGCAAAAATCCCTTCTTTTAACCGGTTGCCCGTTTTTGCTAGTTGCCACCGGCCCGGTCTTCCGCTAAAATAGCAGTTAAAGAAGGAGGTGCCGCCCTTTGCGCCGCATTTATGTTTCCCTCTTGCTCATCAGTATCTTTTCCGGGCTCCTGGTCGCCTGGCAATGGCGTTCCCACCAGGCTACCGCCGCCCAGACCAACCAGGATCCCGGCCTGATTGATATTATTCATTCCCTGGAAAAAGAAGATGCTTCCCTGGAGAATCGTATTGCCGACCTGCGCCAGCAGATTGAAGGCCTGCAAAAGCAGCATGCCCAAGGAACGGACCAACTGGCGGGGATACAGCAGGAGATCGATAAACTCCGCTTGAGTGCCGGCCTGACCGCTGTAACAGGACCGGGGATTACCGTGACCCTGGATGATAACAACGCCGGGGCCGAGGCCGCCCAGAAGTCCTCCCCGGCCACCTACAAGCCGGATGATTTTATCATCCATGATAAAAACGTCCTCTATATGGTCAGCGATTTAAAGGCCGCCGGGGCCGAGGCCATTGCCGTCAACGACCAGCGTATCGTGGCCAATTCCGATATCCGCTGCGTCGGGACGGTAATCATGGTCAATTCTACCCGCCTGGCGCCGCCCTACATCATCCAGGCCGTCGGCAACCCGGACAAGCTGGAGGCCGCCGCCCTGCGCTCACTGGATTTTGTGGATTTAAAGAGCCGCGACTTCCCCGTTAAGGTGGTCAAGAATGATAGCCTGAACCTGCCGGCCTATAAAGGCGGCTTCCCCCTGGACCACACGCGACCCCTGCAAGGAGGCGGGCATTAATCATGCTGAAGATTAAAAGCTGGCCCCTCTCCCTGACCGCCGTCTTCCTGGTCCTGGGCCTCCTCCTCTCCCTGCAGTTCCGCACCCAGCGGTTGCTGGCCAGCTCCCTGGAGGCCCAGAAGACCACCGACCTGGTGACCATGTGGAAAAACCTGAGCGCCAAGCGCAACCAGCTCCAGGGTGAAATCGCTCAGCTCCAGCAGCAGCTCTTTACCCTGAAAACGAATTCCGGCCAGAGCAGCGAGACCGAAGCCTCCCTGACCAGGGAATTAACCCGCCTGCAGATGAATACCGGGTTGGCGGCCGTCAAGGGGCCTGGGGTGACGGTGACTATTACCGGCGATGCCCCCCTCCTTTATTTTGATCTGGTAGACCTGGTTAATGAGCTCTGGGCCTCCGGGGCGGAAGCCGTTGCCGTCAATAACTACCGTATTAATGCCTACAGCACCATCAGTGAGGAAAACGACGGCCCCCGCAACTATATCACCGTCGACGGCCAGCGGCTCCTCTACCCCATTGTCATTAAAGCCATCGGCGACCCCCAGACCCTGGATAAGGGTTTGACCTTTATCGGCGGCCTTATTGACAACCTGAATAATCTCTATAAAGTCTATCCCATCGTCAAGCGGGAACAGGACCTGCAACTGCCGGCCGCCTCCCTGCCCACCTGGCGCTATGCCAAACCCGCCCCGCCTCCACCCCCTGCCGGGGATAAAGGCGGCAAGTAAAAGTCGCCCAAAGTTAAGCCAGGCCTCGGGCCTGGCTTCGTTTCTTACCGGGCCGGGTTACGGCCCTTTTATTTTAGTAGGCTTTTTATGGCGTCGCCGCCCGCTTAGTAAGTTCCTGGTGCTGCTTTAAGAGGGCGTATTCCATGCTATCCAGCAGGGCTTCCCAGCTGGCTTCGATAATATTGGTGGAGACGCCGACGGTATTCCAGGAGTTGCTGCCGTCCCGGGACTCGATCAGGACGCGAACCCGGGCGCTGGTGGCATCCTTTTCATCCAGGACGCGCACCTTGTAGTCCGTCAGGCGCATGTGGCGGATGGCCGGGAAAACCTCTTCCAGGGCCTTGCGCAGGGCATTATCCATGGCGTTGACGGGGCCGTTACCCTCGGCAGCCGTATGGACCACCTGGTCCCCCACCCGCAGCTTAACAATGGCCTCGGAGATGGCTTCCTGCCCGGCCCGCTTTTCTACCAGAGTCTTGACGTACTCCACCTCGAACTGCTGCCGGTACTCGCCAGTGGTCTTACGCAGGAAGAGTTCCAGGGAGGCATCGGCGCCCTCGAACTGGTACCCCTGGCGCTCCATCTCTTTGATCCCGTCCATGATACCCCGCTCCCGCTCCGGGTTCAGCTCCAGGCCCATCTCCTCCGCCTTGCAGCGCAGGTTGCTGGCCCCGGCCTGGTCTGACATCAGCACCCGCCGCTCGTTGCCAACCAGCTGGGGCCGGATGTGCTCGTAGGTATCCGGCGCCTTGAGGACGGCGCTGACGTGGATACCCCCTTTATGGGCAAAGGCGCTGTAGCCGACAAAGGGCTGGCTCCCTGGCGGGACGACGTTGGCAATCTCGCTGACGTAACGGGCAACCTCCGTCAGGTGGGCCAGTTGCCCCGGGGGCAGGCACTGGTAACCCAGCTTCAACTCCAGGTTGGGAAGCACCGAGCACAGGTTGGCGTTGCCGCAACGTTCGCCGAAGCCGTTAATGGTCCCCTGGACCTGGCGGCAGCCGGCCTGGACGGCCGCCAGGGTGTTGGCTACAGCCAGGTCGCCGTCGTTATGGGCGTGGATGCCCACCGGCACCGGCATCTCCTTCCTTACGGCCGCCACCGCCGCCGCAATCTCCCCGGGCAGGCAGCCGCCGTTGGTATCACAGAGGACAATCCAGCCCGCCCCGGCCCTGGCCGCCGCCCGCAGGGTGGCCAGGGCATAATCCGGGTTGCTCTTGAAACCGTCAAAAAAGTGCTCGGCGTCATAGATAACCTCCAACCCCTGGTCCACCAAGAAGGCCACGCTGTCGCCGATCATGGCCAGGTTTTCCGCCGGTGTGGTGCCCAGGGCCGCCGTTACGTGCAGGTCCCAGGACTTACCAAAGATGGCGGCCGCCTTGACCCCGGCGCGCTTGATGGCCAGCAGGTTGGCATCCTCGGCAGCCACCTGGCCGGGTTTACGGGTGCGGCCGAAGGCCACCAGCCGCGCCTGCCGCCAGATAATTCCCTGTGCCCGGAGGAAGAACTCCATATCTTTGGGGTTGGCCCAGGGCCAGCCCCCCTCGATATAATCCACGCCCAGGCGATCCAGGCGGGCGGCAATCTTGAGCTTATCCTCGACGGAGAGGCTGATGCCCTCGCCCTGGCTGCCGTCCCGGAGGGTGGTATCGTAGATGAGGATCTTCTCGGCCATTCCTTATCCCTCTTCCATTGCCCGCCGGACGAGTTCCCCCATGGCGGCGGTGCCCACCAGCCGGGTTCCGGGAACATAGAGATCGGGGGTGCGATAACCCTGGGCCAGGACCCGGCCCACGGCGGCCTCAATGGCGGCAGCCGCCTGGTCCATCTTAAAGGAATACTTGAGCATCATGGCCGCTGAGAGGATAGTGGCCAGGGGATTGGCCTTCTGCTGGCCGGCGATGTCCGGGGCTGAACCGTGGCTGGGCTCGTAGAGGGCCACCTCGCCGCCAATGCTGGCCGAGGGCAGCATGCCGATGGAACCGGTCAGGACGGAAGCCTGATCGCTCAAGATATCGCCGAAGGTATTCTCGGTAACGATGACATCGAACTGGGCCGGCCGGCGCACCAGCTGCATGGCGCAGTTGTCAACATACATATGCTCCACCGTGACCTCAGGGAATTCGCCCCGGAGGTCCTCCACCGTATCCCGCCACAGGCGCGAGGAAGTGAGGACGTTGGCCTTGTCGACACTGGTCAGGTGACAGCGGCGCTGGCGGGCGATGGTAAAGGCCAGGCGGACGATACGTTCAATCTCCGCCCGGGTGTAGTACATGGTGTCGTAGGCAATTTCCCCCGCGGCCGTCTCCTCGCGCTTTTTAGCGCCGAAGTAGAGGCCCCCCGTCAGTTCCCGGACGATGATCAGGTCGGTGCCGGCGACGACTTCTTTCTTCAGGGGTGAGGCCTCCACCAGGGAGTCGTAGAGGTAGGCCGGTCGCAGGTTGGCGTAGAGGCCTAGTTCTTTACGCAGGGGCAACAGGGCCGCCGTCTCCGGACGCTCGGCCGGGGGCAGGCTATCCCATTTGGGTCCGCCCACGGCTCCTAGAAGAACGGCATCGCTCTGCCGGCAGAGTTCCAGGGTCTCCGGTGGCAGGGCCTGACCCACGGCATCAATGGCGGCTCCGCCTACCAGGGCTTCGGTAAACTGGAACTCGATTCCTACCCGGCGACTAACGACCTGCAGGACCTTAACGGCCTCGGGGACGATCTCCGGGCCGATGCCGTCACCGGGTAAAACAGCAATTTTATACACCTGTTTTCACCTTCCTGGCCACATAGGGCATCAGGCCCCCGGCGGTAATGAGTTCCTGCATGAAGGGCGGGAAGGGAGCCACCGGGTAGGTCGCACCCCGGGTCAAGTTGACGATTTCTCCCTTTTCAGCATCGATCTTGACCTCGTCGCCGGCCTGGATCCCTGCCGCTGCCGCCGGGGATTCGAAGATGGGCAGGCCGATGTTGATGGCGTTGCGGTAGAAGATGCGGGCAAAGGAGGCGGCGATGACCGCCGCTACCCCGGCGGCTTTGATGGCTACCGGGGCGTGTTCCCGCGAGCTGCCGCAGCCGAAGTTCTTCCCGGCGACGATGATCTCCCCGGCTCTCACCCGGCCGGCAAAGGTGGGGTCGGCGTCTTCCATGCAGTGCCGGGCCAGTTCCCCGGCGTCGGTGGTATTTAAATACCGCGCCGGGATGATGGCGTCGGTGTCGATGTCGTTGCCGAAGGTGTGGCACTTGCCCTGAATGATCATTTTTGTACCTCCTCAGGGGCGGCGATGCGGCCTTGGATGGCGCTGGCGGCGGCTACCGCCGGCCCGGCGAGGTAAACCTCGCTCTCGGGATGGCCCATGCGCCCGACAAAGTTGCGGTTGGTGGTGGACAGGGCGCGTTCGCCTTTGGCCAGAATCCCCATGTGGCCGCCTAGACAGGGGCCGCAGGTGGGGGTGGAGACGGCCGCCCCGGCGGCGATAAATACTTCGATGAGGCCTTCGGCCAGGGCCATACTGTAGATTTGCTGGGTGCCGGGGATGATGATGAGCCGCACCTCGGGGTGGACTTGATGGCCTTTGAGAATGGCCGCCGCTACCCGCAAGTCTTCTAAACGGCCGTTGGTGCAGCTGCCGATGACTACCTGGTCGATTTTGATCTCTCCTACCTCCCGGACGCTGC
>NZ_JAXGFQ010000030.1:0-42956 GCF_051020825.1 Moorella naiadis (nom. illeg.) | reverse complement strand
CCTACCGGGGACGAAGTGCGCCCTCAATGTCAGGTTATTATGCGCTTAATTTCTCTACTTTCTCTTGACATAGCACACCTAAAGGAATCTAAAAACGTAGAACAGGAGTTATTGCGATTAGAGGGAACAGCAAGGGACATCCTACAAGGAAACTACAAAGACTGTGGTGTTGAAGAAATTGAAGTTAAAGCCACGGAAGTTGGCCAGCAAACACTTGAAGAGTGGTATAAAGCGTCATTAACACCCATATTGGTAACAGAAACATTCAGAATTAAAGTTTCTGGAGGCTATGAAATACGTTGTAAAGACTGGTGTGCGTTTGTCGCTGCAGTACCCGCATATTGGCTATATGAAGTTTATAAAGCTCATGGAGCTAAATTGTTCTCAGCTAATATACGCGACTACCTGGGAAGCAGGCGCAGTGATAGGAATATTAACAACGGAATTAAGGAGACCGCAAAATCTGATCCAGGCCACTTTTGGGTTTTCAACAACGGCCTTACAGGACTTGTTAATGACTTTCATGTAGAAGAAGAGAATCCGAAAACACTGGTCATTAAAGGCCTTTCTATAGTTAACGGGGCACAGACAACAGGGGCTATTGGATCATTACCAAATCCCCCAAAGGATGAGGCGATGGTTCCTGCTCGCTTTGTCAAATGCGATAACCAAGAAACCATCCAATCAATTATAAAATATAACAACAGCCAAAACAGGGTTGAGGCGGCAGACTTCCGTAGTAACGATGCTGTACAGGGAAGACTCTGCGAAGAGTTTAAAAAAATACCCAATGCCACTTACCTCGGGGGGAGAAGAGGTGGAGTTCAGGATACTATCTCCCGCCAGCCAAACTTAGTACCATCGAATACTGTTGCGCAGGCCTTAGCAGCATTTCACCAAGACCCGGTTACAGCATACAATGAGAAATCCAATATCTGGTCATCAGACAAGCTATACTCAACATATTTTAATGAAGGAACACATGCCGAACACATAGTATTTGCATACTCACTACTCCGTTGTATAGAAAACAAGAAATCCGACCTAAAAGCTGCAGAACGATCAGGGCAACCCATGACTGATGAGCAAAAAAAGCATCTTGGTTTCCTACGGCACAGGGGAGCTACGCTGTTATTTGTGGCGGCAGTGGCTAAGTGTTTAGAAACCTTCTGTGGTCAAAAAATCCCAAACCTATTCCGCTTGTCTTTTGGTCAGTTATCACCTCGAGATGCAGCCGAACGATGGGCTTCCATTGTTGACGCTACCATTCCATTTTGTGGGTGCCTGATACCGGCTGTGGAAAATGGGCTTAAAAGTAAAGAAAAGGTTACCGAAGTGACAGACCTGTTTAAGGCATTTGTTGAACAGAGCAAGGTTGTGATGCAAACGCATTATAGTAAATTTGCTGAGCACGTCGTTATAGATTAATAAGTCAGTACAATGGCTACTTCAAAGTAAGCGTAAAATAACCCCCACCATACAACTTAGGTGGGGGCTCAAACCAACTTAATTATTAACCCGGCAAAGTTGAGGCAAAGAAGTGGACCACGGTAGCAGCTCATCCAAGGCATTTTTATCGCCAGTATCCAGATTGGGAAGTCTTTCAAAGAGATAACCTAGGTACTGGAGGGGGTTCAACCCGTTTTCCTTGGCTGTCTCTATGATGCTGTAGGTGATGGCGCTGGCTTTGGCACCCCGCGGGGTGTTGGCGAATAACCAGTTCTTACGGCCGATGACGAAGGGCTTGATGGAGCGTTCGCTACGGTTGTTATCAAGCTCCAGGCGCCCATCCTGTAAAAAGGCGGTGAGTTTATCCCACTGGCCCAGGCAGTAGTTAATCGCCTGGCCGAAGGCGCTTTTGGGCAGCACCTGGGCTTTCTGGCTTTTAAGCCACGCCAAAAAGGCGTCCAGCAGGGGTTGGCTGCGCACCTGGCGGATTTGATAGCGTTCTTCTGGTGTTTTATCTTTCAGGTCCCGCTCGATGGCAAAGAGCCGGTTGCAGTATTCCAGCCCCTCCCGGGCGGCTACGGCTTTGTTGCGTTTATCTTCCGGCAGGGCCTTTAAGGCTTCGTCAAACTTGCGTCGGGCGTGGGCCCAGCAGCCGACCAGGGTGACATTGGCGAGTTCATTGTAGCCGGCATAGCCGTCGACGTGTAAATAGCCTTTAAAACCTGCCAGGAACCGGCGGGGGTGTTTGCTGGCCCTGGTGGTCTGGTAGTCGTAAAGGATGATGGGGGGGCCATCCCGCCCGGTACGATAAAGCCAGAGGAATGACTTGGTGGTAGCTTCCCTTCCCGGTTCTCTAAGTACCTGCAGGGTCGTCTCGTCGGCATGGAGGATATCTTTTTTAAGCAGGTATTCATGGAGACGGTCATAAATAGGCGTTAACCAGGTGTTCGCCCCGTGGAGAACCCAGTTGGCCAGGGTCTGCCGGGAGAGTTCAATCCCCAAACCTTTAAACTGCTGCTCCTGGCGGTAGAGGGGTAACCTCGCCCCGTATTTCTGGGTCATAATGTAGGCCAGGAGGGAAGGGGATACGGGGCTCCCGGGAAGTACGGGGGCCGGCATAGGTGCCGTGACAACGGGAGTACTTATCTCTTCCTTCTCGCAATTGCGGCAGGCATAGACGTAGCGCACATGTTTAACCACTTTTACCTGGGCCGGGATTATTTTGAGTTCCTGCTGTACCTCGGTGCTCATTTCGTGTAAAGGACCACCGCAGTGCGGGCAGACCTGCTCTTCCTCCGGCAGGCGGTACTCGACCGTCTCAACCGGCAGGTTATCCAGCACCATCTCCCGGCGGCCGCGCTCTTTACGGCGCTGGTAGGTGATGGTCTCCAAAGCCGGTTCAGCTGCAGCCGGCCGGGCTGCCACTTCCGCTTCATTAAAAAAGCATAAGCTGCTGGTGTTCCGAAGCGGTCCGTTCACTGGAAACACCAAATTGCCGCTTTTTACTTAAACGGAACTGCTCCATAAACCAATTTAACTTAGCGGTCAGTTCGGCGTTCTCCCGTTCCAGCTGAAGGTAGCGGCTTTGCAGCTCTTCTATGGTCATGGCAGCAATAGATTGCGAAGTGTTCATGCTTTAATGATTCGACGAATCGCGTCGAATTCCTCTAGAATCAACCACAAACAGAAAATATTTCTTTCTGGTGCTTTATATCCTACATTTCGCACCCTTGGATACAATTATCAATGTTTTCTTGGGGCACTAAAAAATACTTTTACCCGCCACCGCGAGGTGGGAAAAGGTAAATTTCCTTGCCGAAACCAGCAAGTTCAAGGGCTCTAATCACCTCCGACCCGTGATAGTTGATTAACGCCCGGTCCGAACCCTGTTTAACTACCAGGAGATAATCAAACATCTCCAGGAGTGCCCGTGCTGTAGGGTTAGTACTCTTACGTTTCCCCGGCAGGATTAAGGGGGACTCCTCTTGCTCCAGATTTTTTCTTACCCGATACTCCAGGTAAGCTGCCACCAGAAGGGCTAACTGGAAAACAAACGACATGGCTTCTACCCGGTTCTTATTCTTAAGGAAGATGGGCCTCAGGAGGATCGGCTGTTTTAAGAAACGGAACTGCCTCTCAACAGCGTTCTGTTCCTTATTCTCCTTGAGCACCGCCCGGTCGGGGTAAGCTTTGGTATCCATGAGATTGGTAATGAGGACAAAGGTGGAAGCCAGGTCTTTTTCATGGGCCATTGCTTCCCGGTCTTCCTCTATCTGGATATGGGCATGGTAAACGACTGTGTTCTGGGGCTGCTCTCCTTTTTTGGGCCGCCCAGGTCGGGCGTAGTTGCTCATTATTTCTTCAGCGACTGTGCCCTTTAGGATGAAAGGTTGGTGGCGGTATTCCCTTAAGAAGAGTTCCAGGGCTTTTTGGGCGTCGGCTTCACAGGCGAAAGGGCGCCGGGAAAGCTCCCGGGCGGCCTTTTCCATAACTTCTCTTTGCTTGGTCCACTTTTTCAAGAGACTATTCTTTTTACGTTTATCCAGGGTTGTGGAGTGGACCACGATTAACCGGAATTCATGACCGTCTATTTCCCGCACAAAGCTCTGGCTTTTATAGCAGGGAGCATCTTTCTTTGGGCTTAGTTTTCCGTTCTCCTGCCAGGTGCCGGTTCGGAAGGCTTCGGCCTTAATCTCCTCGTTAAGGCCGAAGTTCTCCGGTAACAGGGAGATAAACTGGAGGGCGGGTTTGTTATCTTCCTCTTGCATCAAAAGAGCCAGGTTATCCTTAGTTACCAGGGCGCAGTCCGCCACGAAGATAATCTCTTTAAGCTTTTCCGGGCTGAAGTTCTGAACCAATTCCTCAATAACCTGAGGATATCAGGACTTATCACTCGTATTGCCGTCCAGGCTCTGACCTAAAATGGGTAACCCGTCCTTGTTTACGGTTAAGCCGATGATAAACTGCTTGAGGTCCGGGCGATGATCTTTGCTAAAACCGAAGGTGATATCTAAATCTCCTTCGCCCTCATAGGCTCCCTGCACGGAAATGGAGGTAGTATCTACATGGATGCCCTCGATGGACACATCATGGGTAGCGGCGGCGGTTAAGGCAATGCTGGAAAACAACTTCTTCAGCTGGCCGCTGGCGAAGAGTTTATCCAGGGCCCGGCCCAGGGCGTCGTCGTTAAAATCTCCAGGCCGGACCTGTTGCTCAGCTCCAAACAAGACCTCCAGGTCCTGGTTCTCATAAAAGCGCTCCACATGAAAGAGGGCCTCCCGGTCTACCAAGAGATTAATGATCAGCGCCTTAACCCGTGTACCCGGGGAAAGATGGCATTGGACCGGGTCCCAGTCGACTACGGAATCAATAATTTCAGCTATCTTCAGGACATCACACATCCTGGCGATAAGGGCTGCGGCACCGGCCCGGAAGAAACGCATATTATCGATGGCTACAGGCATCGAACATTCCTCCAGAATTCTCTTAGAGGAATGATTCGATACTGAATTAGAAATTCCTGGTTAGAAGATTCTCTCTACTTTTATTTCCTTCTGTACCCTATAAAAATTATTTTTGGGTTGCTCACAGGGTGCGGAAGATGGGTTATACTTCTGCAGCCAGTACCATAACTGCCGGGGGCTAATGCCCTCATGGGTGGCACACCATTCTCTGACGCTCTGCCCGCTCATCTTATATTCGGCTATCCGGGTTGCCCATAGTTCCTGCAGTTCGGCTTTGGTCATATATATAATCTCCCTCCTTGGTATTCTTGTGGGAGATTATCCTATAAATCTTGCTTCGGTTCCAGGTGGGTTGTGTTTGACGCTTACTTACTTATGGTTAACCGGACCAGGGCAAGCCGCACCCGAAGGACCAGCCTGCTGCGACCGCCGGGACGGATCAAACGGCGATGCCGGACAGGGCGTGACGGCCGGGACGCCCGCGAGTTGAGGCTGACGCGGCCGGTTCATGAAAAAGCCCCGGTGCCCTCTTAAACGAGGGTCCGGGGCTTTTCATTGTCGGTACGATCAAGTTATTGCTGGACGGAAGGCGTCGACGGCGTCGGGCGAATCTTCCCTCCATGGCCGCCGAACTTACCAAAATGGGTCAGATCCATCTGCTCCAGTCTGGATAAAATCTTATTTTCAGTATCCTGGGTCATCTGGCCCTGGGCCACTTTCTGGTCCAGGGTCTGCTTTTCCTGGGCCACCAGCTTCTCCTTTAGCTGGTCCAGGGTCATGCCCTTTTCTTGCGCTATGTCCGCCAGGGTCTTACCGTTTTTCAACTCGCCGTTGAAGTCGGCCGGGCTCATGCCAAGCACGGAAGCCAGATTGGCGATGTCGCCGAAACCACCGGCAGGTGCCTTGGCTTTCCCGCCAAATTGCCCGAAGAAAAATCCTAACTTGTTATTGCCGTTCTCAATGGCTTGCTTGATCTGATCTGCCCTGTCCTGAGGAATTACGCCCTTGCTTACCGCCTCATCCACAGTTTCAATTGCCGATTGCTTAAAAGCCTGCTCGAGCTGGCTCACGTTAACCCCTAGGTTGGCCGCCAGGCGGGATATGAAAAACTGCTGCATCTCCCCGGCGTTTTGCCCCGGCGTTGTCGTGTTAGCGGCCACCGCCGCCCCGACCCCCAGGGCCAGAACCAGCACCAGGGCCACGACCCCAGCGATCCACTTTTTGCTTTTCAGTTTAAACATCACGAACCCCCCTTAATGATAGTTTTTGTTTGCAGGTTAATTGTATCATCTTCATGAGACTTTAACCTTAAAATTAGTTAAGAATTCAGGGCTGTTGTCGACTCCTTGGAACACCAGGGTATGGTATCCCCAAGGTGCCATCATCGTCGTTATTGGCCTGGGGGGATTTATTGCCTCCCTGCTTGCCATTTTAGCCTGTTGTCTTAGTTTTTTGACCCCTAATATTTGTCGCCTGTGGCCCGGGTTTCCCATCCTGCAGGACTACCGGCCGCTATACCATATTCCCCGGGCCACCCTTGAGGGTCATGGTTGTGCCAGCGGCATGGGCCTCGCTCCTACTAACGGTAGGGCTGAAAAGCTCCTCGACGTCCGGCCGCTCCTCCCGGTCGACCTTAATGGCGATAAAATCCTCGTTGAGGATGGCGGCCACTTCTTCATCGTTGAAGGATTCCCGGGCCATGACATGGCACCAGTGGCAGGTGGAATAACCGATGGATAGAAACACTGGCTTATCCTCCTGCCGGGCCCGGGCGAAGGCCGCTTCCCCCCAGGGGTACCAGTCGACGGGATTGTAGGCGTGCTGCAGCAGGTAGGGGCTTTTTTCCTGGATTAAACGGTTGGGCCGGCGTTGTGGGGGCATGGGCTCACCTTCCTCGGGGGTTATTTTACCCTGCCAGGTAGCAGATCATGAAGGGCGATAACAATTTTGGGAGCAGGCTTGGCACTCCCCTGTAATTGATAATTTTTGCCTTACTACCTTATCCCCCTCCGGACGACTTTCGATCCCTTTGCTGCCCGGAGCATAAAGGCAAGTAGAACCAGCAAGCAGGCAAAAGAGCAATATATTTAACCTGATAGTTAATTTTTTTCTCGTGTTGAAGGAGGATTCAAAGGCTAATTGTCGAACTACCTCGCAAAGTGCAGGTGGATGCCCGAAAAAACCAGCATTTTTGTTGTTCGGGAATGTGAAAGAGGTAATTAGCATGAAGACCCTATTCCTGGTGGCTATATTAGCGGTAGTATGGTTTTTAAGCATAATCGGCGTGCTGGGCGGGAAGATATCTTACTACTGGCATTACCGGCGGGAGAGGCAACAGGCTTTCTTGCCCACCGGCAACGTCGAACCGGCCGAGGGTAATTCCTCTACAAATTTATCTACAGCCGTGGCACCAGGAGCAGCGGGCGCTGGGGTTGACGCGGGGGTTGATAAGGTTGCGGGAAATATCTTCCCGGGAACTTTCGGCGTTCAGCCTCGTTCCGACAGTGATACTTCAGGAAATCCCCGGGCTTCGGGGCAATAACGGCCGATTAAGGAAACCGGTTGAGTAGAAGGGCAGCTGAAAACAAAAGGGAGGATGTTTTCATAGACCCCTATACCCATGGGTGGTAACGGAAAAGGGCGTAAAGTAGTGATGCCGGGTTATTTCCGGAGGATTTGCCGCTATTCATAGTACCCTGCCTACAAAATCTAATAAATTATTTATTGACACCATTTGTGAATATATGTTAAACTGGCCTTGTGAGGAGGAAGGAGATAGTGGCAAGCTTCCTTCCTCTAATTATAACCCCTTGCTACCCTGGCAGGGTATCCTGTAAGGTATTGCCAGGATAAGGCGGGGGGTATGAACAACGCAGAGAGATATCAGGAAGGGGGGAACAGTTTCCGGGTTGCAAGGCTTGCTAGCTGGAGCAAAGAAGCTGTGACAAAGTTTCTCTGCGGAAGGAAGGTTTAGATTAAGGCATGGCAAAATTACTGGAATATCAGGGGAAGGAATGGCTCCGGAAGGCCGGTTTACCGGTGCCCGTGGGCCGGGCGGCCTCATCGCCGGAAGAAGCCTACCAGATCGCCGGTGAGATCGGTAAACCTGTGGCCGTCAAGGCCCAGGTCCAGGCCGGCGGCCGGGGTAAATCCGGAGCGGTAAAGTTAGTTAACACCCCCGAAGAAGCCCGGGCCGCGGCGGCAGCCATCCTGGGCACCGAGATCAAGGGGTACCCGGTCCGGCAGGTGCTGGTAGAAGAAAAACTGGCTATCGCCCACGAGTATTACGTAACCATAATCGTTAATTCCGCCCGGGACGCCAGGTGCCCTATGCTGATGTTTAGTACCGAAGGCGGCATGGATATTGAGAGTGTTCCCGAAGAAAAGATCTTTCGTCTCTATATTAACCCCCTGGAGGGCCTGGAAGTCTACGACGCCGTAGATATGCTGGTCAAGGCCGGCATTCCCAATGACCACCTCCTGGATTTCGCCAACTTCCTGGTCAAATTTTGGGGCGCTTACCGTAAGTACGATTGCTTTACCCTGGAGACCAACCCCCTGGTCATGACGGCCAGCGGGGAGCTTTACGCCGCCGACTGCAAAATGGACGTTGATAACAGCAGCGTTTACCGCCACCCGGAAATGGGCATCGAGATTGCCCGCGACCTGGGCCATGAACCGACGGAACTAGACGTCCTGGGCTGGGGCATTGAAAAGACTGACCTTCGGGGTTCGGGCTTTGTCATGAGCATGGGCTTCGATGAAAAGAGCCCCGGCTATATTGGCTACCATCCCATTGGCGGTGGTTCGGCCATGATGGGTATGGACGCCTTGAATAACGTCAACCTGAAACCCGCCAACTACGCCGACACCAGCGGCAATCCCGTCGCTTCGAAAATCTACCGTGTCGCCAAAGTAGTCCTCTCCCAGCCAAACATCGACGGCTACCTCTTGGGCGGCTTCATGATGGCCAACCAGGAGCAGTGGCACCACGCCCATGCGGTGGTAAAAGTCCTGCGGGAAGTTCTCCCCCAGAAGCCGGGCTTACCCTGTGTTCTCCTCCTGTGTGGTAATAAAGAAGAGGAATCCCTGGCTATCCTGCGCGAAGGTTTAAAGGACGTTCCCGGTGCTACCAGAGTAGAGATCTATGGCCGCGAACACGTTACCGATACGGACTTCATCGGCCAGAGGCTGCTGGCTCTGGTCAAGGAATATCAAGAAGAGAAGCGAAAGTAGGGGAAAGCCGTGCTTGAATTCCTGGAAAGAAGCATCAAAGTCACCATTGACACTAGCAAGTGCCAGGAGTGCGAAAGTAAAGCCTGCATTGCTGCCTGCCAGAAATTTGCCCGGGGCATATTGCAGCTGCAGGATGGGATTCCCTCGGTGGCGCACCTGTCCGAAGATGAGGTTAAACGCCGGGGGACGGAATGCCTGGCCTGCGAATATGAGTGCTGGTTCCGCGGTAAGAGCGCGATCAAGATTGACGTTCCGGTTAAGGGTCTGGATGAGTACCTGCGTAAGCGCGAACTGGCCTGATCGCTATACCAAGGAAAGAATGAAGAGGGATTAAAATGGGGATTTTAATTGACAGGAAGACGACGGTGGTAGTTCAGGGCATCACCGGCCGGGAGGGTTCCCTGCGGGCGGCCTATATGAAGGAGTACGGCACCAAAGTGGTAGCCGGGACAAGCCCTGGGAAGGGTGGTCAGACCGTTGCCGGGATCCCCGTTTATCACACCGTCAAACAGGCAGTATACGAGCACGGGCCTATTGACTTCAGCGTCATCTTTGTTCCCGGCCGCGCGTTGAAGGCGGCAGTAAAGGAAGCCGCTGATGCTGGCATCAAAAACATCGTTCCCTGTGTCGAGTCGGTACCCATTCACGACATCATGGATATGGTCGCCTACTGCCGGCTGAAGGGCGTCCGGCTCATTGGTCCGGGATCCATCGGCATCATTACCCCCGGGGAGGCCGTCGTCGGCTGGCTGGGCGGTAATGTCGGCTGGGCCAACACCTTCTTTGAACCCGGACCCATCGGTGTCTTCTCCCGGAGTGGCGGCCAGTCGGGGACCATACCCTGGGTCCTCAAGGAAGGCGGCTTCGGCGTCAGCACCGTTGTCCACACCGGCACCGAACCCGTCCTGGGAACCTCCATGGCTGACCTGCTACCACTCTTTGAGGCCGACCCCCAGACCAAGGGCGTAGCCGTATTCTCGGAGATCGGCGGTACCCAGGAAGAGGAGTGTGCCGAAGTCATCGCCTCCGGCGGGTTCACCAAACCCTTCGTTATCTATGTCGCCGGTGCCTGGGCACCCGAGGGCCAGCGGTTCTCCCACGCCTCCAGCATTGTGGAGCGGGGCCGGGGTTCCGCTAAAAGCAAAATGGAAGCCATCAGAAAGGCCGGCGGTTATGTAGCCATGACGCCGACCGACATCCCGCGTATCCTTAAAGAAGTTGTCAAAGACTAGGAGGTCTTTATAATGGCTGTAATGCGCTCCATTCTCTATGTTCCTGGGAACAACCCCAAGATGGTGGCCAAAGCCCCCAGCTTCCCCGCCGACATCATCACCCTGGACCTGGAAGACTCGGTCCCGCCGGCGGAGAAGGAGAATGCCCGCAACATAATCAAGGAGAACATCAAGGCTGTTGGCGCCAACGGCTCCGAAGTCTACGTGCGGATCAATAACTGGGAAACGGAAATGACCAATGACGACCTGGAAGCCGTTGTTGTCGAAGGCCTGGCCGGTGTCACCCTGGCCAAAACGGGGCACCCGGACAACGTTAAACGTCTGGACTGGAAACTGGAAGAGCTGGAACGCCGCCGGGGCCTGCCCATCGGCAGCATTAAAGTATCCCTTCTCCTGGAGACCGCCAAGGGTATCATCAACGCCTACGAGTCTTGTATCGCCAGCCCGCGGGTAGTCAGCGCCATCTTTGGGGCCGTCGACTATTGTAAAGACATGCGGGTTAAACTGACCTCCGAAGCCACCGAACAGGCTTACGCCCGCGCCCATATGGCCGTGGCCGCCCGGGCCGCCGGGATAGTCGCCATCGACGCTCCCTTCGTGGCCTTCCAGGATATGGAGGCCTTTGAGAAGAACATCCGTGAAGGCCGCCAGATGGGTTACGAAGGCCGCATGATTATCCATCCGGGACAAATTGAAATCTGCAATCGCCTCTATGCCCCCGACCCCGCCGACGTGGAGTGGGCTCGCGGCGTAGTCAAGGTCTTTGAAGAAGAAGGCATAGCCAAAGGTAAAGCCGCTGTCTCCTACAACGGCAAGATGGTCGATACGCCGGTCTATTTGAACGCCAAGGACATCCTGGCCGCCCAGGCCGAGATTGACGCCAAAAACGCAGCCATGAAGAAAGACTGACGTTTATTTGCCGGTAGGGGCCAGTCCCGCCTAGCCGGGTAACTGGCCCCGGTTTATATAAGAATGAGGAGGCGAAGTAATTATATGGATATTCGGGAAAGGGCCCTGCAGCTGCACAAGGAATGGCAGGGTAAAATCGAGACCGGGGCGCGGGTGCCGGTTCGTAATGCCGATGATCTAACCATGGCCTACACCCCGGGGGTAGCCGAACCCTGCAAGGAGATCCATAAGGATCCTAAATTACTCGACGTCTACACCCGGCACTGGAACCTGGTAGCTGTAGTATCCGACGGCTCGGCCGTCCTGGGTTTGGGGAACATCGGCGCCCGGGCTGCCATGCCCGTCATGGAAGGTAAGAGCGTGCTGTTTAAATCCTTTGCCGGCGTGGATGCCTTCCCCATCTGCATCGACTCCCAGGACGTCGATGAAATCGTCCGCACTGTCCAGCTCCTGACGCCTACCTTTGGCGGTGTCAACCTGGAGGACATCGCCGCACCCCGCTGTTTTGAGATCGAACGACGCCTCAAGGAAACCACAGACATACCAATCTTCCATGACGACCAGCATGGTACGGCTGTAGTGGTCCTGAGCGCCATAATTAACGCCTGCAAGATTACTAACCGCGAATTGTCTGACCTGAAAGTGGTTATTAACGGCGCCGGCGCGGCCGGTATTGCCTGTGGTAAACTCCTCCTCGATGTAGGGGTCCAGGACGTGATTCTCTGCGATTCTAAAGGTATCGTTTCCTCAAAACGCAGCGACCTTAACGCCATCAAGAAAGAAATGCTCAAGGTCACCAATAAGGAGGACCGCTCCGGTACCCTGGCAGATGCCATGGTCGGGGCCAACTGCTTTATTGGCGTTTCCGTCAAGGACGCTGTGACCCCGGAGATGGTTCGCTCCATGGGTAAAGACGCTATCCTCTTTGCCATGGCCAACCCGGTGCCGGAGATCCTCCCCGACGTCGCCCGGGCCGCCGGCGCTGCCGTGGTTGGTACGGGCCGGAGCGACTTCCCCAACCAGGTGAACAACGTCCTGGGCTTCCCCGGCATCTTCCGCGGCGCCCTGGATGTCAAAGCCTCCGATATCAATGAGGCCATGAAGATTGCCGCCGCCCACGCCCTGGCTGACCTGGTGGGCGACAGGCTTTCACCCGAATTTGTCATGCCCGAGGCCTTTGATCCCCGGGTGGCCCCGGTGGTGGCCGCCGCCGTAGCCCGGGCCGCCGTGGCGAGCGGTGTGGCCCGAGAACCTAAAGATCCCGAATGGGTAAAGCGCCATACGGAGGATCTCATTGCCAGGTAACAGGTTCATCCTGAGATTAGGGTAACAGTAAATACCAGCCTGTATTACAGGTAAAAACCCCCGGAGAAAGTCCGGGGGGTTTTTTATGCCTGATACTTATTTGGCTATGGTCCCGGTAGTGACTGCGGCGGCCGGCTACCACGCCCTGTGGCCTTATGCAGGGTGACCCCTATTTCCCCGCCAGCATTCCAGGAATTACCTATATAGGCTTTACCGGCAGAAGTAGTACCATATAGGGGCCGCGCCCCAGGGCTTATTTTCCAGCCACCTGCCGGAAAACGGTCCCCCGGGCCAGGGCGATATTCGCACCGGCGCCGGTGGCCACCGTGATCCGGTAGACCCCGGTGCGGCGGGTACGGTGTTCCTCTTCCGCTGTAGCGATGAGATGCGTCCCTGGATGGGCCGGGACCAGGTAGTTAATGGTGACTGTCAGGGCCACGGCCGGGTCGCCGTGGGAATTGCTGGCCAGGCCCAGGGCGGTGTCGGCCAGGGTAAAGAGAGCGCCACCGTGGCCAATACCGTGGAAGTTGACCATATTATCCTGCAGTTTCATGGCCACCCGGGCGTAGCCGGGGGCCAGCTCCAGGAGTTCAATGCCCAGGGAACGGGGGAAGGTATCCCGGGCAAATTTTTCTTTGATCCCTTCCAGCTCATCCATTCCAGTTATCCCCTTTCCGCCAGCCCCCTACCTCAACCGGTATTTTTATAGTTCGCTGGTGGAGGCGCCAGTTCCCATGGGCGTTCCCCAGCTTATTCCAGGCGACTGGCGATAATGTGATAGGTTTTCCCGTCGCTGTCGCCGCGACTCTGGTAGTCCAGGCCGTGGTTGTCCAGGAGTTCCAGCAGCATGTCGGCCTGGTGGGCGTCGGCGGCTTCCATAGTTATGGTCAATTGGTCGCCGGGATGAAGGCGCGGCAGGGTATCCTTAACCCGGGCCAGGTCTTTATGGGTAATGGCTGGACCCATGCGCAGGGAGATGTCTGGCATAAGAGGCCTCCTTTGCAGCAGCTATTTTAGTTTCCCGCAGGGAGGCCTTTTTCATGCTGCCGTTATTTCTGCAGCAGGGTTACCAGCCGCACCAGGCGTTCGGCAGCGTCGGCCAGCAGGGGGGCGGCATTCTCCAGGCAGTAGCTTAAAGGTACCGGCCGGGGGACGATGCTCATAAAGCCCTGGATGCCGTGCTCGTAGACGGCGTCGGCCCCGGCGCCGATGGAACCCACCAGGGCGACGACCGGGATGCCATATTTCCCGGCAATGCCGGCCACCCCGGCCGGGACCTTGCCGTAGGCCGTTTGACGGTTAATCTCCCCTTCCCCGGTGATGACCAGGTCGGCGCCGGCAGCCAGGATGCCATCCAGGTCCACCGCCTCCATGACCAGATCGATACCCCGGCGCAGGGTTGCTCCCAGGAAGGCCACCAGGCCGGCGCCCAGGCCGCCGGCGGCGCCGGCACCAGGGAGGTCTTTAACCTCTACCTGCAGGTCCCGGGCGACGATATCTGCCAGGCAGGCCAGGGCGGCATCCAGGCGGGGCACCATCTCCGGCGTGGCGCCCTTCTGGGGCCCGTAGACTACCGAGGCCCCCCGGGGGCCGCAGAGGGGATTATCAACATCGCAGGCTACCAGGATCTCCACTTTTTTCACCCGCGGGTCCAGGCCCGTCATATCGATACGCTCCAGGTGTTCCAGGCCGGCGGCCCCCGGGGCTATTTCCTGGCCCTGGGCATCCAGGAGCTTTACCCCCAGGGCCTGGGCCATACCGGCCCCACCGTCATTGGTGGCGCTGCCGCCGATACCGACAATGAGCTTGCGGCAGCCGGCTTCCAGGGCCCGGCGGATTAATTCCCCCGTGCCGTAAGTGGTGGTAACCATGGGGTTACGTTTCTCCCGGGGTACCAGGGGCAGGCCGGAAGCCTGGGCCATCTCCACCACGGCGGTGCTGCCGTCCCCCAGGAGGCCCCAGACCGCCTGGACCGGCTCCCCCAGGGGACCGGTGACGGTGGCGGTTATTTCCCGGCCGCCGGTAGCGGCCACCAGGGTGGTGGTCAGGCCTTCACCACCATCGGCCATGGGTACGGCCACGGTTTCGGCCCGGGGTAATACGCGCTTAAGACCTGCTGCTATGGCCGCGGCTACTTCCGGGGCCGATAAACTCTCTTTAAAGGAATCAGGGGCAATGATAATACGGTGCATCTTTCCACTTTACCTCCAATCACAAAAGGCTTGCTTTAAGTATTCGCTGGGAAAATAAAAATACCTACTGCTTTGATCCTTGACACACAAAAAAGGGCTAACTATAATTGAGAGAGAAAGAGGCAATACTTTTCCTAAACCTTCGTTAGGTGAGGCTTCTGCATAGACAGACGCCACTGCCCGGAAACGTCGAAAGACGCCAATGGGTCAACAGGTATTACCGGCTTAAGGTTTTACCTAATGTGGCTGAGAAAACTCTCTAGCTATGCATGTGCCAAAGCTCAACGAGTGGGGGTAAAAAGGTTTATTTTGTCTTCCCCCACGGGAAGACTTTTTAATTGGTTGGGAGGTGAGTCCAGTGAACCGGGTAACCAATCTAGCCCTGACCATGATTGTGGCTGCCCTTTTAATCTCCTTCGCCTACTTTGCCTACCAGGGCCACCGGGCGCTGAGCCTGGCGGGGGGGACGGAGGTCGTTACCAGCATCGGCGTCCTGCCGTACTATGCCTTCCGTTCTTTCCTGCGCATGCTGGGGGCTTATATCTTATCCCTCCTTTTTACCCTTACTTATGGCTATAAAGCCGGGACCGATACCCGGGCCGAACGCTGGCTGATCCCCATCCTGGATATCCTGCAGTCGGTGCCCATCCTGGGCTTCTTCCCGGCGGCCGTTTACTTCTTTGTCTCCCTCTTCCAGGGCCGTCTGGTAGGCGTAGAACTGGCCTCGATTTTTCTTATCTTTACCAGCCAGGCCTGGAATATGACCTTCGGTTTCTACGAGTCCCTGACTACCATCCCCCAGGATCTCCAAGAAGCCACCGTAGCTTACCGGGTCAACGGCTGGCGCCGTTTCCGCACCCTTTACCTGCCGGCGGGCATTCCTAAACTAGTATATAACAGCATCATGTCCTGGGCCGGGGGCTGGTACTTCCTTATTGCCGCTGAAATTATCGCCATCGGCCCGGTGGAGTACTCCCTGCCGGGACTGGGCAGCTACCTGATCCGGACGACGGAAAAAGGGGAGCTGGGCCTGACCCTGGCCGGCCTCCTGACCCTGGTGGCTTTAATCACCATGATGAATATCTTCATCTGGCGGCCCCTCTCCACCTGGGCGGAAAACTTTAAATACGAGTTTGGTAGCGGCGGCGGTACCCGCCAGCCTGAAGGCTGGGGCTATCGCCTGTGGTGGCAGGCTCCTGGTTTTCGGGAGGTCCGGATCGGCGTAGTTAAGGGCTGGGCCTTCCTGGCCCGGGCCGGGTCCGGTTTGGTCAAGGGCCTGGCTCCGGAGCCGGAAAAATGGCGGCAGTGGTGCCGTTACCTGGGGTGGTTGCGGCGCCTGGGGGCCTGGGTCTTGGGCCTGTTCCTGGTCTATGCCCTGGTCCGGGGCCTGCTGGCCCTGGGCACCCTTTTCCTGGAACCCTGGCAGCCCCAGGTCTTAAGTATTCCGAAAGCCATGCTGTTTTCTTTCCTCCGCTTGCTGGCAGCCTACCTGATCTCCCTGGCCTGGACCTTGCCGGTGGCCATCTGGATCGGGCACAACGAGCGGGCAAACGAGCTGTTGACCCCGGTTTTTGAGATTCTGGCCTCCGTTCCGGCTACGGCCCTGTTTCCCATTATCGTGTTTATCCTGGTGGGCTTGACGGGGGGCATGAACCTGGCGGCCGTTTTACTGGTTTTGACCGGTATGCAGTGGTACCTGCTCTTTAACCTCATTGCCGGGGTGAAGAGCATCCCCGGTGACCTGAAGGAAGCGGCGGCAGCCTTCGGCCTGCGGGGGTCCATCTACCTGCGGCGGGTGGTCCTACCGGCCCTGGTCCCCTCCCTGATTACCGGCAGTATTACTGCCTGGGGCGGGGGCTGGAACGCCCTGATCGTCGCCGAATATGTCGTCTACGCCGGGCAGACCTATGCAGCCTTCGGCATCGGCTCCTTGCTGGATGCGGCTACCTACGGCAGCGGCAACTTCCAGCTGATCTGGTCCAGCCTCATTGCCATGATGGTGACCATCGTGCTCATGAACCGGTTCCTCTGGCGGCGGCTCTACGAAATGGCCGCCCAGAAGTTTAAAATAGAAGCCTAAAGGAGGTGGCAGGGATGGCCCTGCTGGAAGTCAACCATGTCTTTAAGACTTACACCGACGCCAACCGCTCGCTGACGGTCCTTGATGATATCTCTTTTAGCATCGCCAAGGGAGAATTTGTTTGCTTGGTAGGGCCCTCCGGTTCCGGCAAGAGTACCCTCCTGCGGATGGTCGCCGGCTTGATCCAGCCTTCCCAGGGGGAAATCTTTTACCGGGGGCAGCAGGTCAAGGGCGTTATGGATAAAATGGCCATGGTCTTCCAGTCTTTCGCCCTGCTGCCCTGGCTGACGGTCATGGGTAACGTCGCCTTGGGACTGGAGGCTAAAGGTATCCCCCGGGAAGAGCGGGAGGCCCTGGCCAATAAATATATTGATAAGGTCGGCCTGGATGGTTTCGAAGAAGCCTACCCCCGGGAGCTTTCGGGGGGCATGAAACAGCGGGTAGGCATTGCCCGCGCCCTAACTATGGAACCGGAACTCCTGTGCATGGATGAACCCTTTTCCGCCCTGGACGCCTTTACGGCCCAGAACCTGCGGGAGGAGGTCCTGGACCTGTGGCTGGACTTCTCGCTACCGGTCAAATCGGTCCTCATGGTGACCCACGGCATTGAGGAAGCCGTCTTTATGGCCGACCGGGTAATCATCCTCTCGAAAAGGCCGGCCCGGGTCCTGGCCGACGTCAAGGTAGACCTGCCCCGGCCGCGCAATATGAAGGATGAAGCCTTCGCCCGGGTGACGGATAAGATCTACTCGCTGCTGTTTTAGTTCCGGGCGGGATTTAACCATCGCCTCCGCCGCGGCTGGCAGAATGCTTGGCTTCTGGCGGGTGGGGCGGTTTTCAGTAGCAAGCAAAAGCGGGCAGCGCTGCTGGCATCTACCGACCGGTTTTGCACACCTGTTTCTGGCGCCGGATCTCTACGGCAGCGTGGTCAAATTTCCCGGGTAGGGGTGCCCGGGGTTTTTTTACCCGTACCAGGACCTCCTCCACCGGGAAACCGGCCAGGATGCCATCAGCAAGGGCCGTTGCCAGGGCTTCCAGGAGTTTAAAGGATCTCCCGGTAACGATTTCCCGGACCAGGCAGTAGATCTCCCCATAGTTTACGGTGGCCTCCAGGTTGTCGCTTCTTCCGGCCGGCTCCAGGTCCAGGAAAAGCTCAAGATCAACAATAAAGGGTTGCCCCAACTGGCGCTCGGCCGGGTGGTAACCATGGAAACCATAAAACTCCATACCGGCGAGGATAATTTTGTCCTGGTGCAAAGGAGTCTCCCCTTTACTATTCATTTTTCCCGTTCGCTGGCGGCGTTACCCCCATGAGGGAATCCCGTTCACCTCCGCCTCGCCACGGCTTCGCGCAAGTATCTAGCGCCTCGAACCAAACCACCCTCCGCCTGTACCCGCCAGCCTATCCTGTTGAAAGGCAAAGGTGACGGGGTCAGGTGGGTTGTCATTGGCCTTCTGATGTCATTGCCCCCGGATAAGGGACATGGCTTCTGCCCGGGCGGCCTGGTCGCGGAGGAACAGGCCCCGGACGGCGGAGGTAATGGTTAAAGCGCCTGGTTTTTTAATACCCCGCATGCTCATGCACAGGTGCTCGGCCTCGATCACGACCACCACACCGTAAGGGTTTAATTTTTCCATGATAATATCGGCGATCTGGGAGGTTAAACGCTCCTGCACCTGGGGTCGCCGGGCAGCGGTATCTACTACCCGGGCGAGTTTACTTAAACCGGTAATCTTTCCCCTGGGGATGTAGGCTACATGGGCTTTGCCCAGGAAGGGTAGAAAGTGGTGCTCGCAGGTGGAGTAGAGGGGGATATCCTTTACCAACACTAGTTCCTCATGATGCTCGTCGAAGACAACTGTTAATTCTTCGCCCGGGTCGCGCTTAAGGCCGGCAAAGATTTCTTCATACATATCGGCTATGCGGCGGGGTGTTTCTCGCAGACCTTCCCGGTCCGGGTCCTCACCGACGGCCTCGATAAGCATCCGCACCGCCCGGCGGATCTTTTCTTTGTCCATAGTCGTGCCTCCAGTTATATTTCTGGTAGCCCGTCACATAAAATATAATTCCCCGGAGAGAGAAGTTTTCCTGCTCAGGGGATCATAGAAATAGGTCATCTTGTTAATGAATTCTGTTCTAAGTTCTGGTATAATAAGATAAAATAATGGTACCTAGAAATGGTATCCAATAGGGGGTCATAGCCGCCGTGGATGTTGGACCTTTACCCCAGGTAGGTATAGGGATGGTCGTCGGTCTGCTGGAGATGTTGGACGATGCCCGGGGGAGGGAAGATATCTTTAAGCTTGCCGGTAATCTTTCCATGGAACTGGATGACATCGGCCCGGTAATCGAGGCCGCCAGGGTGCTGGGCTTTATTGAGACGACCAATGGTGACATAACCCTCACCAAACTCGGCACTAAACTTTTGAATGCCGATATAAATGAACGCAAGGATATAATCGCCGCTAGGCTCCAGGAATTACCGGCTTTTAAGGAAGTTTTACAGTTGATTAAGTCCGGGCGCGGCCAGCAGTTACGCCGGGAAGAGGTAATCAGGCGCTTTGCCCGTAGAATGTCCGACGAGGACGCTGAAATACTCTTTAAGACCGTAGTCGACTGGGGCCGCTTCGCCGAAATTATCGGTTACGATACTAAGGGCGAGTTTCTATTTCTAGATCAGGAATAGGTTATACTGGATGTAGCCAGCCCCCCCTCCTACACCTTGCGGGCTCCGGGAAAACAGTAACTGGACATTCCTGGTGCATCAACCTGTAAATTGACATTAACCGTTTGAGAACTGGCCCTTGACAAACAGGTCAAGGGCCAGTATAATAAGCATTGCTGCGGGGATATAGCTCAGTTGGGAGAGCGCTTGAATGGCATTCAAGAGGTCAGGGGTTCGACTCCCCTTATCTCCACCAGTTATACCTAGGCTTCTCGGGTTTACCGGGAGGCTTAAATTTTTATTGGTGTAGCAACCGTGTAGCAACGGGATTTATTTGGGCGGGAGCAAACCATCCAGTTTGTTGATGGCTTGCTCTTTGAAACCTAAGTTAGCTTAGGTGTAGATGTCCAGGGTAGTCGCTACTTGCGAGTGACCTAAAAGTTCCTGAACTACTTTAGGGTGGATGTTTTTCTCTGCCAAACGGGTCGCGAAGGTAGGCAGTAACACGTGTGGGCTTACACCTTCCAGGCCCGTCTTTTTTCTTAACCGCTGAAAAGTGCGGTTGTAGTGGTATGCGGGCGGCCGGGTTGAAGTTGGGCCCGAGTCAATCAGGGAAGGATGATTAAACTGCCAGCCTGTCTGGTTAAAGCAACTTTTATCAGCCGGCCCAACCGCTTTACAGTTATAGCGGCGAGGGATGGGCAGAGGCTAACGGCCTTCCTGGCCGATCCGGGCCGGTTGACGGAATTGCTGCAGCCCGGCGCCGAACTCTACCTGGCCCCAGTAACGTCCTGGCAGGGACGGAAGACGGCCCTGGATGTAGCCCTCCTACGCCAGGGGGATACCTTTATATCCCTGGACAGTCGCCTGCCTAACCGCCTGTTTGCCGTCGCCTTCCAGGCCGGGAGGTTAGAACCCTTTAAAAATTATCGGGAGTTGCAGGCCGAAGTCCGGGCCGGATCCAGCCGCCTGGATTTTTTGTTAAGGGAAGGGAAAGAGCAAGGGGGGAGGCCAGTAAGGAGGGAACTGCCACCGTGCTACGTGGAGGTCAAATCGGTGACCCTGGTAACCGATGATAGGGTGGCCTTATTTCCCGATGCCCCCACCAGCCGCGGTAGCCGGCACCTGCGGGAGTTGATGGCCCTGCGGTCGGAAGGCTACCGGGCGGCGATGGTTTTTATTATCCAGAGGGAAGACGCCGTCAGCTTTGCCCCCAACGGGGCTACTGACCCTCTTTTTGCCCGTACCCTGGGGGAGGCGGCTGCTGCCGGCGTCGAGATCTATGCCTACCGTTGCCACATCACCCTGGAGGCGGCTGATTTGGGTGATCCAGTGGCCATCAGACTCCCTAAAGAATAGGGTTCTGCCAAAAGGGTCCATATTGGTAAGCTTTCTGTAAGCTGGCGGGTACATACCCCAGGCTTCGCGGTTCTCGGCGAGCAAACTTAGCGCTCAGCCTTGCCCGGCGACCTTTTTCGTGGTTTCGTGGGGCATCAGCCATATGATTAGCTTCCCTGAGAATAGCTCAGAAGCACACCGCCTTAGATGCAAAGAACCCCGGTCGCCTTTAGGCTACCGGGGTTCTTTGCTGGGGGAAATGGGTTAGAGAATTGTCGCCGCTAAACGGGCCAGGGGGAGCGTTCCCCCTTGACCAGGGCAGCCAGGATGGCCGGGAAACCCGGTATATCGACGTGCCCGGTGATAGCCAGCCAATCAAGGCCCTGCCATTTTAGCATGGCAAAGTAAAGGGCAAATTAACGGCGGGTTATTTTTATGTGCCGGGGCTACTGCCCATTTTCCGACTTCGAACCCCCGCGATTTTCAGGGCCAGGCATGATGGGGCAATTATGATCTCAGCAAAAGCAATTTTTTTATCTTGACGGGGGATGGCTTTCATGGGATAATGAGATTAATAATTTAAAGATCATTAATCTGTTCATATATATACCTGAGGAGTACAAAGATGCTTTCGAAATCTGAATGTACCCTGGTAGCGGAGTTCCTGCAGGGCCTGGCCAACCCGGTCCGGGTGAAGATCCTCTGCGCCCTCCGGGAAGGCGAAAAGAGCGTCAGTGAGATCGTCCGCGAGACCGGGGAGAAACAGTCTAACGTTTCCCAGCAGCTGCAAATTCTCCTCCACAAAGGCTACCTCAGCCGCCGGCGCGAAGAGCGTAATGTCTTTTATGCCATCAAGAAAGCCGAGCTGTTTACCCTCATGGAGCAGATACGTTCCCTGGTACTGGCCGAAAACCAGGCTGGAGGGGGGGTGGAAGCGGGGAGCAGGGAAGATCGAGACCTGGTAGAGGGGTAAACTGCCCGTCCTATTCCAGATCCTCCAGCCCAATTATTCTTCCAGGCAGTACCTGATAGGGTCTTTCACCCCAACCACGAACCACAAGAACAAGGGTGCAATTAAACGTTCTACAAGGTGAACGGAGGTTTATCAATTCTCCAACTACGAAGGGAACAGAGGTGCCATCAAACTGTAAAGGGGGGAAAGGGATGTCCCAGCTCTGTTTCGTTGTCCAGACAGGACCCTACACCTATCAAAACCTGGATACGGCTTATGGCCTGGCCAAGGCCGCCCTGGCTAAAGGCCACGGTGTCAGCCTCTTTTTGTACATTGATGGGGTAGTGGCGGCCAATAAAAATATCGATGCCCCCGGTGAGCGCAACCTGGCCGCCATGCTCCAAGAACTGGCCGATGCCGGCGTTCAGGTTGCCGCTTGCGGTGCCTGCTCCAAGTTCCGGGGTGTTACCGAAGAGATGTACATCGATGGTGCGGAAATGGGCAGCCTGGTGGACATGGCTGATATGCTCCAGGAGGCCGATATCCTGGTGAATTTTGGGTTTTGATACCCCATCCGGCATTCCGGCGGCGTATTACTGGTAGTTATTGTTGGTCCAATTTCCTGACCGGGGCGGCATCGCAACAGGATGGCCTTTGTATACCGTTGGCAGTAGTGGTGGTGCAAGGCGATAGTCGTCAGGGACACTGAAAAACTAGTGTGACCAGTTTTATTATAGGCAGGTGACTGGAGATTGGAAAAAGTACTCATCTTGATCCCCTCGGCTCCCTACGGAACGGCGGCCATGGTTGAGGGCTATCGCTACGCCATCGGCATGGCCAGTCTGGAGGTGGATACCACCGTGGTCCTGCTGGATGACGGGGTCTGGGCCGTTCATCCGGGGCAAAAGCCAGAGGCCCTGCAGATGAAATCCCTGGGCGAGGCCTTCGGCAGCATTGAAGAGATGGGCGTGAAACTCCTGGTACTGGAGGAATCCCTGGCCGAGCGGGGGATCCCGGCGGTAGAGATCCTGGCCGGCCAGGTGGTGGACCTGACAGGCCTGGGGCAAGCCCTGGCCGCGGCTGAGGGAATCATTCAGTTTTAGGATGATAACAGGGAGTTACCATGGAAATTTTACAGCCGCTGATAGGTAAACGAGAAAAAGTAGTGAATGAGGAGGGATCCATTTGCTGGCAATGTTAACGCACTCCCCTTTCCAGCGCCTGGACTACCGGCGCAACCTCCGGCTGGCCATGACTCAACCAGGTTCGGAGGTAGTATTACTCCAGGATGCGGTACTGTCCCTCCAGCAAGCGCCGGCTGATTACCAGGCTATGGTGGACCGAGCCCGTAACCAGGGAATTAATTTCTACGCCTTGGCCCCCGATCTGCAGGCCCGGGGGCTGGATACCGGGGTACCTTATCCCGGGATCAGGATTATCGACTACGGCGAAATGGTGGATTTAATTGTTAAACACGGTAAAGTTTTGTGAAAGTCATCTCAAAGGAGGTCACCCCTAATGCAAGCTGATGCCGTCTTAAATGCCAAGGGGTTACTCTGCCCCATGCCCATCGTCAAACTCTCCCAAAAAATGAAAACCATGACACCCGGCCAAGTCCTGGAGGTCCAGGCCGACGACAAAGGCGCAGCGGTGGATATCCCCGCCTGGTGCCAGAAGACAGGGAATATCTTCCTTGGTTCCGAACCCGGTAACAGCTACACCAGTTATTTTGTTAAAAAGAGCTAGGAGGACGGGTCATGGCAGCCGACAAAATGGCCATTATCTGCTTCAGCGGCGATTTGGATAAAGCTCTGGCTACCTTTAACCTGGCCACCGGGGCCGCAGCCTCCGGTATGGAGGTAACGATTTTTTTTACCTTCTGGGGGATCAACCTTTTGAAAAAAACCCGCGGCCGCAAAGGGGCCAGCTCCCTTCTGGGCAAGATGTTTGACTGGATGATGCCCTCCGGCCCGGATAAGCTGCCCCTATCCAAATTTAATATGGGCGGTCTGGGGCCGTTTTTCATGAAAAAGCAGATGCAGAGCAAAAAGGTCCAGGCCGTCAGCGAGTTCCTGGCCCTGGCCCAGGAGATGGGGGTCAAGTTTGTCGCCTGCATTATGTCCATGCAGGTCATGGAGATCCCCGAGGAAGACCTTATCGACGGCGTTGAGTTCGGTGGCGTGGCTGCCTTCCTTCAGGAAGCCGCCGACGCCAAGATCAGCCTGTTTATTTAAGGAGGGGACCGGTAGATGCAGATTGCCACCTATAACTTTCCCGACGACCTTTACTACGACGATAAGCATAGCTGGGCCAGGATCGAAGGCGATATTGCTACCGTCGGGTTGACGGACTTCTCCCAGCAACTGGCCGGCGCCTTTATCCATATCAACCTGCCCAAAAAGGGTAAAACCGTGGCTCAGGGTAAACCCCTGGCTGCCGTGGAGTCCGGCAAATGGGTCGGCCGGGCCTACGCCCCGGTAAGCGGCGAAGTCATCGAAGTCAACGAGAGCCTGAAGAAACAAACCGGCCTAATGAACACTGACCCCTACGGGGAGGGCTGGATCGCCCGGATCAAAATGAGCAACCCGGCCGAGACGGCCAACCTCCTGCAGGGAGAAGCCTTAAAGGCCTTTATCGAAGCGGAAATAGCCAAACACCAGAAATAAAACATCAGAAACCATTTTGCGGAGGACGCGAAGGGAATGGAGCAAAGAAGGGCCCCCTTAACGGACCGGCCGGTCTTTAACACCATACGGGCCTGCTACCAGTGCGCCAAATGTACCTCCGGCTGCCCGGTGGCTACCCTGGATTCAGAGTATAACCCGCGCCGTTTCCTGCGCCTGGCGGCCATCAGGGAGGAAGAAGCCGTCCTCAAGGATGAGAAGCTCTGGTACTGCCTGGCCTGCTTCACCTGCCAGGAACGCTGCCCGGAGGAGGCTCGACCGGCGGAGGTTTTACTGGCCCTGAAGAACCTGGCCTGCGAGCGTGGTTTTGCCCCGGCGGCCCTCCTGGCGGCGGCTAAGCTCGTAGCTGAAGACGGCCGCCTCTATAACATCGATGAGTTTCACAACGAGTACCGCGAAGACGAGGGCCTGCCGGCTCTGGATGAAGAGACGGGGATTCTCAGTCGCCTTTTAGCCGGGACTGCTTTATTTGGAGAGCACCAGGACCAGAAATAGTAAAAAGCCTTATCTTCGGGAGAGGAGAGCAACAAAATGGTTACCCGGATGTTGCCGGCACCATCGGTTTCGGTAGGAAGCCCCTTCTCCAGTAGGCCGGGGAACTGTTGCCGCAGTCCGGTGGCTGCCGGGCAGGTGGGGTTGAAGCTCGGGGGGTTGGGTGCATGACGGGGCAGCGCTATACCCTCTTTTTGGGTTGTAACGTACCGGTGCGTAACCTGGGTTACGAACTGGCGGCCCGGCGGGCGGCAGAGGCCCTGGGGATAGAACTGGTCGATCTGCCCGGGTTTCGCTGCTGCGGCTATCCCTTGAAGGCCCTGGACAGCTACGCCAGCCTGCTGGTGGCAGCCCATAACCTCTGCCAGGCCGAGGCTGCCGGCCTGCCCCTTGTCACCCTGTGTAACGCCTGCAGCGGCACCCTGACGGAAGCCGACCTGGAGCTCAAGGAGGACGCATCCCTGCGAGAGCGGGTTAACCGGGACCTGGACCGGGTAGACCTCCATTACCAGGGTACAACCCGGGTCCAGCACTTCCTGCGCGTCCTGGACAGTGAAATCGGGTGGGAGGCTATCCGCAGACGGATCAGCCGGCCCCTGGATAACCTGCAGATTGCCGTGCACTATGGCTGTCACTACTTCCGGCCCACCAGGGTATTCCATAGTTACGGGGTGGAGCCCCGGGAGGACGCCGAAGCCCCGGCGGCCCTGGATCGCCTGCTGGCCGCCACCGGTGCTGTCAACGTTAGCTACGATGGTAGAAACGACTGCTGCGGCGGCGGTTTGCTGGGCTTACGGCCTGATCTGGCTCAGGAACAGGCGGGCCGCAAAGTCCGGGAAGTCCAGAGGCGCGGCGCCGATGCCCTGCTGGTGGCCTGTCCTACCTGCGGTTTAAATTTTAGCAACAGCCAGCCCGCAGACCAGGAATTAACCATCCTGTATTTCCCCCAGCTCCTGGGGCTGGCCCTGGGGCTGGACCCGGACGAACTGGGCCTGGAGCTAAACCAGATCCCCGCCGACGGGTTGCGGGAGAAGTTGGGGGTGTAGTCGTTGTTAGTAATAGACGTGCTGGTCGTCGGCGGCGGGCCGGCCGGTATGGCGGCAGCCCTGGACCTGGCCCAGGCGGGCCTGCAGGTAACGATCGTCGAGCAGGAACGGGTCCTGGGCGGCCGGTGGCTGGATTACGCCTGCAAGGCCGGGGTGGACTGCAGCCGTTGCAACGTCTGCCTGGGTTTTCCCCTGATGGACGAAATCGTCAGCCAGGAGAATATTACCCTGGCCACCGGGACGACAGTCGAGGAGGTTACGGGTCAGGCGGGTTCCTTTACTATCAATCTGGTGGCGACCGGGCCCCGGATTGACTGGCAGAAATGTGACTGCTGCGGCCTGTGCCAGGAAGCCTGCCCGGCCGGGGCCATCCTGCCGCCCCATCTCCGGGGGCTGCCCCGGGCCTACCGCCTGGATAACTCCCGCTGCCTGCGGGCGGGGGGCGAAGACTGCCAGGCCTGTAGGGCCGCCTGTCCCCGGACCGCCATTGAGCTGGAACCGGCGTCGCCAGGGCCTATCCACGCCAGGGCTATTGTGGTAGCCACCGGTTTTACCCCCTTTGCCGCCGCCGGATTGCCCGAATATGGCTATGGCTTTTACCCCCAGGTCATGACAGCCCTGGAGCTGGAGGCCACCCTCAGCCGGGGCGCTCTGGAGGTCCGGCGGTGGGAACGCCTGGCCTTTATCCAGTGCGCCGGTTCCCGCAGCCGGAAATTGGGCCATGATTACTGCTCCCGGGTCTGTTGCGGCTATTCTTTACGCCTGGCCAGGGCGTTGCTGGCCCGGCAACTGGTCCGGGAGGTCACCATCTTTTATATGGACCTGCAGCTCAATGATGCCGGGCTGCAGGCAATCTACGGGGAACTGCAGGCAACTCCCGGTGTCAAGCTGGTCCGGGGTATGCCGTCGGAGATCCGCCGGGGTGCGGCCGGCCGGGTCAGTATCTATTATGAAGACCTGGGCCGGGGAATCCTCACCACGGCAGAATTTGACCGGGTGGTCCTGGCCGTAGGGATTACCCCGGTTGAGGGTGAGATTCTACCCGGCCTCTCCCTGGAGCGGGACCCTACCGGCTTTTTGGCCACCGGGGACGGCGGGAACGGTGTCCAGGCCGGCGTGCCGGGGGTTTTCCTGGCCGGCACCTGCCAGGCCCCCCGGGACATCCAGGAGAGCATCGCCCACGCCCGCCTGGCGGCGGCCCGGGTCGGGGAGATGCTGGCGCAAACCCTCCTGCCCGTTACCGGTACCCCAGCGGGGGTGATGCCTGCTCCTGGTGCTTATCCGGGACAAATAGTACCGGCTACCCGGTTCCCAGAAGATGAAAAAACAGTACTGGAGATGGCATCCAGGGGTACCGCAGGGGATGTTAACGGCACTATCCTGGTGGTGGGCCGGGGAACCAGCGCCCTGCTGGCGGCCCGGCGTTTCCTCGCTAAAGGACGTCAGGTAATCCTCCTGGACGATGATGGCAACTTCGATCCCGCCGACCCGGCCGGTAGCCTGGCCGGCAGCCTCTGGGAAGAGATAACGGCTAACCCCTTGTTTACCTATCTCCCCGGCCTGGAGGTCCTGGCGGTGGATGGCGACGCCGGCGCCTTCAGCATCGTGGTGGGAGATGGCCGGCGGGTGCTAACCCTCCAGGCCGGAGCCATCCTCCTGGCGGCCCGCCTGGCTGCCACCCTGCCGGCGGCGCTGGTGCCGGCAGCCCCGGATGGCGTACCCGTCCTCACCCAGCAACAGCTGGCCGCGGCCCTGGCTACGCTAGAGGACAGCTCGATATTAAGCCAGGCCCAGGTGCCGGCCGGTCCGTTAGTGGAAGGGACATCAACTTCAGTCCAGCAGCAGCCCGGGCTAGCCGGGGATGGTCCCTCGCCAGCGGAGCTAGCCGGCGTCAACGCCCTGGCAGGGTTAAAAAACGGAGGCGCGATAGTCTTCTGGCTGGACGTCAACAGTGATGCTCCCCCGGCCATTCACGACCTGGCCTGGCAGAACCTGGCTGCTTTGCAGGCGAAGCTGGGACCAGATCGTCCCCTCTACTTTCTGGCGCGGCAGATGCGGGTAGCCGCCACACCGGAACTGGAGGCCCTTTACGGCCGCCTGCGGGAGGCCGGGGTGCTCTTTATTAAATCGGAGGAGCCGCCTGCCTGGAACGGTATGGACCTGCTAGTCAGGGACCCCACCTGGCAGCCCCCTGCCGTTCCGGAAGAGTCCCCTGGGGCTATGGGCCATCACCAGCTAACGCCAGGGGATGACCAGCAGGGGAGCCCTCAACCGGGCCCAGGGCAGCCAGTTACTGCGGCAACGCCGGCTTCTCCTTTAGCAAGCGCAACCCGCCTTTCCCCGGCTTTGCTGGTGGTCGGGGAGGAGATGGCCGCTACCCCGGCTACCTGCAGGTTATGGCAGCGCCTGGGCCTAAAAGCCGGCCAGGGGAAACCAGATAGTGTAAGCGGCCTGGACAGCCTGTACAACCGCACGGTGACTACTAACCGTAAGGGCATCTTTTTACTGGCCGCCGGCAGGGAACCGCTGGCGGCCGGGGAAGCCCGCCAGGCGGCTGTTCTGGCGGCAGCAGCAGTCCTGGAATTCTTGCAGACAGAGGAACCGGAAAAAGAGGGCGTAACCTTTGCCTTCCGGCCGCCGGACGCGGCCTGCGCCGCTTGCTTGACCTGTGTCCGCACCTGCCCCCACGGGGCCATGGTGGTCCAGGGCAAGGCTCTGGTGCGCACCCGCTCCTGCCAGGGCTGCGGCATCTGCGTGGCCGAGTGCCCGGCCCACGCCCTGGAACTGCCGGGATCTACTGATACAGACTTACTCCAGGTAATGGCAACCGGGGAGGTGGACCGGTAATGGCTGCAAGGCAAGACCGGATTATAGCTTTCTGCTGCCAGCACTCGGCCTGGCGGGCCGCCGCCCGGGCGACCCAAGAGGGCCTTTCCTTGTCGGCGCCAGTGCCGGTGCAATTAATCCCCGTACCCTGCTCAGGCCGGGTAAGTATGGAACTGATCTTGGCGGCCCTGGAAAAGGGGGCCCAGGGGGTCATGGTCCTGGGCTGCCACCCGGGGGCCTGTCACCACCTCTACGGCAGTGAAAGGGCCCGGGAACGGGTCGCTGCCGTGCAGCAACGCCTGCAGGCGGCCAGCCTGGAGCCGGAACGGGTAGTCTTCGCCACCCTGGGCCCCGACAGCGCCGCCGACCTGGCCCGTATCCTGGCCGACTTCGAAACAAGTATAATGGCCCCAAGAAGCATCCATCATGGCTCGCCATCGCCAGCGAACGGAAGAAAATAGTGGCAGGTAGGCTTTAATCAGGAACTGGCGCAGCCAGTTCCTGCAAGCCTCCCACATCTCACCTCCCACTTCCCACATTTCATTAAGGAGGAGAGGCTACGTGTACCAGTGGCGTTTGCTGGATACCGGCAGCCGGACGGCGGCCGAGAATATGGCCCTGGACGAAGTCCTGCTCACGGCCCGTTCCGCGGGGCAGGCCCCGGATACCGTGCGCTTTCTCCAGTTTAGTCCAGCCTGCGTCCTGGTCGGCTTTCACCAGGTAGTGGAGCAGGAAATAAGGCTGGAGTACTGCCGGCAGGAGGGGATAGAGGTCAACCGTCGCATTACCGGCGGCGGTGCCCTGTTCTGGGACACCAACCAGCTGGGGTGGGAGGTTATCACCACCTTGGATTACCCCGGCGTGTCCCGGCGCCTGGAGCAGCTCTATGCCCAACTTTGCAGCGCCGTAGCCAGGGCCCTGCAGCGCCTGGGGGTGCCGGCAGCCTACCGGCCCCGTAACGATATTGAAGTCCAGGGCCGCAAGATCTCTGGCACCGGGGGAACGGAGCTGGGGGGAGCCTTCCTCTACCAGGGGACCCTGCTCATCGACTTTGACGTCGAAACCATGCTCCGGGCCCTGCGTATCCCTACTGAGAAGCTCAAAGCCAAAGAGATCAATTCCCTGAAAGAGCGGGTCACCTGTCTCCAATGGGAACTGGGCCGGGTACCGCCCCTGGCAACCATCAAGCAGGTCATAGCGGAAGAATTTTGCCGGGAATTCCAGATGGAGCTGACCCCTGCCGGCCTGATGCCGGCGGAAGAAAACCTTTTGGCCGAACGTTTACCCTACTTTCAGTCGGAGGAATGGATTAACGCCGTCCAGGGGACTGAAGGACGCATGGAACTGCGCTCCGGCCGGCGTACCCGGGGCGGCCTTATCCGTAGCTCCCTGATCCTGAGCCCAGGCAACCGCCGCATCGAGAGCCTTTACCTAACCGGCGACTTTTTCGCCCATCCCCGGCGGGCCATCTACGACCTGGAGGCGCGGTTTAAAGGCCTGCCCGCCGAGCCGGAGATAGTGACCCGGGAGGTTAACGAATTTTTTCGGCAGACCGGCGCCCGCCTGCCAGGACTTAACCCCGCCGAAGTGGCAGCCACCATCAACGACGCCCTGATAAAGAAAGACCACGCCACCCAGGGCCTACCGGCAGCAGCCGTAAACAGCGTCGCTACCGTCGTCAAACCCCTGGCAGAGATAACAGCAGCCCCGGTAGTCCTTTTGCCCTACTGCGCCAAACTGCCCACCTGCCGTTTCCGCAGCCGCCAGGGGTGCAGTGAGTGTGATCGTTGCGCCATTGGTACAGCTTATAGCCTGGCCCGGCAATACGGCCTGGAACCCCTGACCATCCAAAACTACGAGATGCTGGCCCGGGTCTTGCGGCGCTTAAAGCAGGAAGGAGCGCCGGCCTTCCTTGGGAGCTGCTGCGAAGCCTTCCTCACCAAACACCGCCGTGACCTGGAACGCATCGGCCTGCCTGGCATCCTTCTGGATATCGACAGTTCCACCTGCTATGAACTCGGCCAAGAGCGTGCCGCCCATGCGGGCCAGTTTGAAAACCAGACTACCCTTAAGCTGGACCTCCTGAAGCTCCTCATGGCCCGGGTAGCCCCGGGTAAGGCCCGGCGGCAGGTGGCGGTGGCCGCCCATGCTTAACTACGATGCCGTCGTCGTCGGCGCCGGGCCGGCGGGGAGCACGGCCGCCAGGGTAATGGCCGCTGCCGGCGCCCGGGTACTTTTAGTAGAAAGGAAAGGCCGGGTGGGTTATCCCGTCCAGTGCGCCGGATACGTCCCGGCATTAATCAGCCAGGAGGTTGAACTCCCCGTGGCTGCCGTTGCCCAACCCGTCCAGACCCTGGAAACCTTTTTCCCCGATGGCAGTTGTACCCGTACCGCCGCCCCGGGCTATATCCTCAACCGGGAGATTTTAGATAGCGCCCTGGCCGATACCTCTATCCGTGCCGGGGCGGAGCTCTGGCTCCGGACCAGGGTAATTGATCTTAAAGGTGAGGTCCTGGTTATCCAGCGAGGCGGGGAAAGGGTGGCGGTGAAGGCCGGGGTCATCATCGGCGCCGACGGCCCCCTCTCCCTGGTGGCTCGCCTTTCCGGCTGGCCACGGCAGCCCCTGGCTGCTGCAGCCCAGGTAGAGATAACCCTGCCGGAATCCCTTGGTGTTACCCGGGTCTACTTTGACCCCCTTTACCGGGGTGGCTACGCCTGGGTCTTCCCCAAAGGGGAAACGGCCAATGTGGGGGTGGGACTGATGCCGGGAGAAATCAACCCGGCTGCAGCCCTGGCCCATTTTCTCCGGCATCCGGGCTGGCAGGGGCAGAGGGTAATCCGGCGGACGGGCGGCCTGATCCCTGCGGGTGGTACTTACAGTGAGGTGCACCGGGGCCGGGTGCTCCTCTGTGGCGACGCCGGCGGTTTCACCCACCCGGTGACCGGAGCCGGCATCCTGACGGCCATTCTGAGCGGCCGCCTGGCCGGGGAAGCGGCCGCCGCTTATCTTAGCTCAGGAGCACCCCTATCAGCTTATGAAGAGAGCTGGCGGGACCTCCTGGGCTGCACCTCGGCACGGGGCCAGGCCAACCGGCGGCGCTGGCAGGAAGAGTGGAGTACGGGTGTTCGTGACCTCAGCGAACTTTTGCACCAGACCTGGCTGACCTGAGAGAACGGAGGAATTAATTATGCCTGGAACCAGTCCGGAGTACGTTAAAACCAGTACCGCGGCGGCCATCACCCTGGGCTTTCAGCCCGGCAGCTTTCACCGCAATGCCCGGCTGACTGGCCTCAACCTCCTCCTGACCTATAACGAACCCTGCGCCGGCCGCTGTGCCTACTGTGGTCTCTCCGGTAATCGCCGGGCCAGCGTCAAACCAACCTTTATCCGCGTCGACTGGCCGGTATATACCCTGAACTCAATCCTGGCAGAAGTCCAGCGGGATCCCCGCGGCCTGGAGCGGGTGTGCGTTGGCATGCAGACCCACCGCCGGTCGTGGCCGGACCTCCTGGCAGTTGTGAACCGTTGGCACGGGGAGAGCGATCTCCTAATCAGCGCCCTCCTGACTCCCACCGCCTGCCGCGGCCGGGATTTTGCTGAATTACAGGCAGCGGGTGCCGATATGGTCGGTATTGCCATCGATTGCGCCACCTCGGAACTCTTTGCCCATTATCGCGGTCGGGGGGTTAAAGGCCCCCACCGTTGGGAGGAATACTGGGAGGGAGTCGCCCGGGCCGTCACCGTCTTTGGTCGCGGCCGGGTCGGCATCCACCTGATTGTTGGCCTGGGGGAAACCGAGGCCGAGATGATCCAGACTATCCAGAGGGCCCAGGATATGGGGGCCAAAACCCATCTTTTCAGCTTTTTCCCGGAAGCCGGCACGACCCTGGCCCGCCGCCGCCAGCCGCCCCTGGGTCAGTACCGCCGGGTCCAGCTGGCCCGTTATATCATTAACGAGGGCCTGGGGCGGGCTGAAGATATGACCTTTAATGACACCGGCCAGGTGGTGGACTTCGGGATGGATATTACTTCCCTGGTTAGAGCCGGGGAAGCCTTTCGGACCTCCGGTTGCCCGGGAAAGGACGGCCATACCGTAGCCTGCAACCGTCCCTACGGTAATGAACGCCCCTCCCAGGCCATCCGCAATTTTCCCTTCGCCCCGGAACCAGGCGATATCCGGGCCGTCGAGCACCAGCTCCGGCAGGGGCTTAAGGAGGCCGCAGCCCATGCCGGTTGAACTGCGCCGGCAATTGGCTGGGATCTATCATCTCCCCCTGAAAGAATTGCTGGCGGCGGCCTGGCGGCTGCGTTTAAAGAATTTTTCTCCCGTCCTGGGCCTGGCCACCCCGGGGAGTAAACACTACGACAGTGGCGACCACCGGAATGATCGTCGCCAATTTGTTACCATCAGTATTACCGGGCAGGGCTGCCGCCTACAGTGCGAGCATTGCCGGGGGGAACTCCTGCAAAGCATGTACCCGGCCGGAACGCCGGCGGCTCTTCTGCAGCTGGGCCGGCGATTGAAGGATGACGGCTGCCGGGGGGTGCTGGTCAGCGGCGGCGCCGACCTTAATGGCCGGGTACCCCTGACACCCTATCTGGAGGCCCTGGCCGGTCTCAAGGGCCTGGGGTTAAAGGTTATCGTCCACACCGGCCTGGCCGGCCAGGCTACTGCCAGGGGATTGAAAGACGCCGGTGTCGACCAGGTCTTGCTGGATATTATCGGCGACCGGGAAACGGCGCGCCGGGTCTACCACCTGACAATGGGGCCGGCTGAATACGGTGCTGCCCTGGAAAACTTCCTGGCCGCTGGCCTGAAAGTCGTACCCCATATAGTCGCCGGGTTAAACTTCGGCCGCCTGACCGGAGAACTGGAGGCCCTTTACCAGGTCCTGAGCCGGGATTGCCGGGACCTGGTCCTAGTGGTTTTAACACCCTTGCCGGGCACTCCCATGGCCGGCGTCACCCCGCCAGCCCCGGCGGCGGTAGGCCGCCTCCTGGCTACGGCCCGCCTGGCCGGACCCCGGTTAAACCTCCTCCTGGGGTGCGCCCGGCCGGCTGGCTGGCACCGGCTGCGGACGGAATTTTACGCCCTCAGGGCCGGGGTGAACGGTATAGCTTACCCCCATGAAGCAACTTTATCCCGGGCGCGGCGCCTGGGCCTGCAGACCTTTTTTAGTGATCTTTGTTGTAGCCTGCTTTAAAAGTGGAGAGCGGGGCAGGATTTACCCAGCCGGGGACGAATTTTTTTAATGCGGGTTGCAAAGATAAAATCTAAGGCAGGGAGCAGGGGTGGCTGTTTACCGGCTGGATATGTGCGGGGAGATGTGCCCGATACCCATCGTGCGCACTAAGGTTAGGCTTAAGCAGCTGGCCGGCGGCGATATCCTCATTGTGACCACTGATCATAACTGTACCAGCCAGTCCCTGACCGAGGCCGTACGCAAACTGGGCCACCGGGTTGAGGTCAGCGAGGTAGATAATGGCATCTGGGAAATTATAATTGAAAAGAAGTAAAGCCTTCTTAACAGAAGGCTTTCTTATTGGTTAACAGGAAACGGAAAAACTTCTTCTGCAGATTACTGGCCGGTTTGCCGGCCGGGTAAACGATGGTAAAGGTGCTGCGAAAGGAGATTCCCTCCACCTGCAAGGCTTTTAAGGTACCAGCGTGGATCTCGCGCCGGGTGGCCAGGCGGGAAAGGAGGGAAACCCCGTGGCCGGCCGTAATGGCCGATTTGATGGCGTCGTTGGAATTTAACTCCAGAACAACGTTCAGGTTGGCAATACACAGATCCTGCTCGGCCAGGGCCCGGGCGATGACCTGGCGGGTACCTGAACCCTCTTCCCTGAGGATGAGGGGCAGGCGGCAGAGTTCTGCCAGGGTAATACTCTCCTGGCCCTGCCAGCCGGCGGGGACAATTAAAAGCAATTCATCCTCAGTTACACCCCGGGTGGCCAGGCCGGGCTGGTCTACCGGGCCTTCGATGAGCCCAATGTCAATAGTTTTATCCAATAGTTTCTGGATGGTCTCCTCCCGGTTGCCGACCAGGAGCTTGATATTGGCGCCGGGATACTTCTCCTTAAAACTATAAATGGTACAGGGCAGGGCATAGCTGCCGATGCTGCTGCTGGCGCCGACGATAAGGTGTTCCTGGCCGCTTTTCCAGTTATCCAGGTCACGCCGGAGGTTTTCTGCCAGCTGGGAGCAGGCCTTCCAGGAGATCGGCAGCAAGTTAAAGGAGTTGAAGGAGCAGTACGGTCCCCAGACCCTGGTCTGGCTCGCCCACCCCGAGCTGATCTCACCCCTGGAAAAACACTTTATGGCCGCCTTCGGTTCTCCCAACTATACCGGCCACGGCCCTACCTGTTACAGCAGCCGTAACGTGGCCTTCGAGCAGATGTACGGCGGCGTACCCGGGGTGGACTACCGCAACGTCAAGTACTACATCGCCTGTGGCCGCAACCTCACCGGGGGTATTAAGAACCCGGATGTGCAAAAAATCGTAGCCGCCAGGGCCGAGGGTGCCCACCTGGTGGCCGTGGACCCGCGCCTGAGTGACTTTGCCTTTTTTGCCGACGAGTGGCTGCCTATCCGGCCGGGAACCGACCTGGCCCTGGTGCTGGCCCTGATTAATGTGTTAATCAACGAAAACCTCTATGACCCTGCCTTTGTGGCCGCCCATACTACCGGCATGGCAGAATTAAAGCAGGGGGTTAGCGATTATACTCCCGCCTGGGCGGCCGGGATTACGGGCCTCGAGGCCGGGACCATTAGCCGCATCGCCCGGGAGCTGGCGGCAGCCAAGCCAGCGGCAGCCATTGACCCCGGCTGGCACGCCGTCACCGGTTCCCAGTACGGCAACAGCGTTATGACCGGCCGGGCCATCGCCGCCCTTAACGCTCTCCTGGGTAACCTGGGTGCTAAGGGCGGCCTGTCACTGCCGCCGGCTATCAAGTTTGGCAGTCCCGCCGGGATTATGGGGCCGAAACCACCGGCTGCGACGGCGCCCCGTTGGGATGGGGCCGGTAGCGCCAAATGGCCCCTGAACAAAGCCCACGGTATGATCCAGGTCTTCCCGGAGAGGGTGCAGCAGGACCAGCCCTATCCAGTTAAAGCAGTCATCATCCAGCACCTAAACCCGGTGCGCTCCAGCACCAATTCCCTGGCCTTCATCGAGGCGTTACAGAAGCTCGACCTGGTGGTGGCCATTGACATCCAGATGAATGATACCGCCTATTACGCCCACTACATCCTCCCCGAGGCCACCTACCTGGAGCGTTATGACCCCTTGATGACGGTGGGTAACAAAGTGGTCCTGCGCCAGCCGGCCATTAAGCCCCTTTTCGCTAACAAAGGCGCCGAGGAGATTATTGCCGGCATCGGCCGGGCTGCGGGCCTGGGAGAGTATTTTAACTTTACTCTGGAGCAGTATAATGACGCCCTGCTGGCTCCCCTGGGCCTCACCCAGGCCCGGCTGGCTCAAGTGGGGGTGGCCGAGGTGGAGGCCGCCAAACCGGATTACAGCAAACTGAAAACCCCCTCCGGGAAGATCGAGCTGGCCTGCTCGGCCTTCGTTAAGGCCGGCAGTACCCTGACCCCGGTCTGGGAACCGCCCCTGGTTAAACCTAAAGATGATAGCTTCCGCTTAATTCAGGGCCATGTACCCATGCACACCCACACTACTACGGATAATAACAGCTACCTCCACGCTATCATGCCGGAAAATGAGCTCTGGATCCATACCAGCCGGGCCAGTAAGCTGGGCATCAAGACCGGGGACCTGGTAGAGGTAGCTTCAGAAGCAGGTAAAATTAGGGTCAAAGCCAGGGTAACGGAGGCCATCCACCCGGAGGCCGTTTTCCTGGCCCATGGTTTTGGCTGCCGGGTACCCCTACGGCACCTGGCCTATAACCGCGGTGCCAACGGCGGCGACCTGATCCCCATTATGACGGCGCCGGTCTCCGGGGCGGCGGCCCAGTGCGAGACCCTGGTAACGGTAAGGAAGGCGGGATAGGTTAAATGGCACAATATGCAATGCTGGTCGACTTGACGCGCTGTGTGGGCTGCCACGGCTGCACCGTGGCCTGCCAGGCTAAATGGGAGCTGCTGCCGGAGATCCAGTTTACCAGGGTACACCGCTATGAGGTCGGTAGTTTCCCCGGTGTCAAGGGTGGGGTGGTCACCACCCAGTGCATGCACTGCAATAATCCCCCTTGTGCCCGCGTCTGCCCCACCGGGGCTACCCAGAAAAAGCCTGACGGTATTGTCGTCGTCGATGAGAGCAAATGTATCGGCTGCCGTTACTGCCAATCGGCCTGCCCCTATGACGCCCGGAGCTTCAACCCGGAGCGGAATATTGTCCAGAAGTGTTATTTCTGTTATGACTTTGTAGCCCAGGGCCAGAAACCGGTCTGTGTGGATACTTGCATGGCCGGGGCCCGGGTCTTTGGCGACCTGGAGGATCAGGGCGGTGAGCTCAACCGGGCCATAGCTGTCAAAAAGGCCGTCCGGATCAAGGGTACCTCGATCTTTTATGTGCCCCCCCGCAACCTGGATGCCTCCTACCTGCCCCCGGATTTCCGGGAGTCCGGAGCCGTACGCATCTGGCAGGATATCGTCCACCCCGGTGGTAAAACAGTCATGGGCCTGGCTGCCGGCGCCGTCGTCACCAGCCTGGTAATTAACAATATTAAAGGAGGCGGAACTAATGCCTGAGGAAAGGGTAGAACGCTTTAACCTGGCCGAGCGCCTGGGCCACTGGAGCCACGGTATCGCCTTTATTGTCCTGTTGCTGACGGGTTTAGCCCTGGTCTTTCGCGGCTTCGGGGGTGGGGGCCTGCGCCTTTTCCGCAGCGTGCATCACTTCATGGCCTATCCCTTCACCTTCCTGACGGTCCTGATCCTCCTCCTGGGAACGCCACGGACGATGGGCCAGTGGCTGAAAGAATGCCTGACCTGGCGGGCCGATGATTGGCGTTTCGTCGCCGCCTTTCCCCGGGAATTCTTCGGCCTGAAGGTCCAGTTGCCCGAGCAGGGCAAGTTTAACGCCGGCGAGAAGCTAAACTCCCTGCTGACCATTAGCGGGTCCCTATTAATGGCCGTGACAGGCTGGCTCCTGATCTTCCGGGACAGCTTTTCCCCGGCAGTCGTCGCCTGGGCCCTACCCCTGCATTCGGCCGGGGCCCTGGTGATGGGGGGCGTTATCTTGGGGCATATCTACCTCGCCCTGGGTCACCCCAACTCCCGGGAATCCATCAATGGCATGTTATCGGGCAAGGTGGCCGCGAAATTTGCCCGGGAGCACCACGCCCGCTGGTACCGGGAACTCCAGGAAAAGGATCCCCGGGGAAAAAAACAACAAGTGGCTTAAAAAATCTCTTCTGTTTCTATGTTGCCCTGGACTTCTTCCAGGGCAATAATTATTATAGAGGAAGGATATCCTTAACCTGGTAGCGAATTATAGAAACCTGTCCCTTTATAGACAAGATAATTTTGCGCACATCTCATTTTGGAGGATAGGATATGGGCGTTAGTGCCATTATCCCGGCCTATAATGAAGCAGCTACCGTAGGGCAAGTAATCGATACCCTGGGCCAGGTCGTCGCGGTTACGGAAATCATTGTCGTCAGCGACGGTTCGGAAGACGACACCGCCACCGTGGCCCGCCGCCACGGAGCCAGGGTGATTGAGCTGGCCGTTAACATCGGTAAAGGTGCTGCCATGACGGCCGGGGCCCGGGCCGCCGGAGAAGACATCCTTCTCTTTCTCGATGCCGACCTGGAGGGCCTGCTGCCGGGTCATGTTCAGGCCCTCCTGGAACCCCTCCTGGCCGGCCGGGCCGATATGACTGTAGGTATCTTCAGCCAGGGCCGCTCCATGACCGACCTGGCCCAGGTGGTGGCTCCCCATCTCTCGGGCCAGCGGGCTATTCGCAAGGACCTGTTCCTAGCGGTGGGAGCAGAAAAGAGCCGCTTTGAGATCGAGGTCCAGCTTACCAGCGAGGCTAAAGCCCGGCACTGGCGGGTAGAAAAAGTACCCCTGGTAAACATGACCCATATCATGAAAGAAGAAAAGCGGGGGCTGTACCGGGGGGTAGTGGCCAGAATGGGCATGTATAAAGATATCGCCGGTTTTTTTTGGCGCCTGACCAGAAAGAAACTCAAGGCCCGGCCGGTTGCCATTCTGCTGGTACTGGTATCCCTGGGGCTGGTTTTTAATTATGACAACTCGCGGGTAGCCTCGGCCGAGGCCAGCAGGATGCCTGACTTGAACCTGGCTGCCGAGCACCGCCTGCTGGTCATTTCACCCCACCCCGATGATGAGACCCTTGGCGTCGGGGGGTTAATCGCTACGGCCAGGAAGAGGGGCTACCCGGTTAAGGTAGTCTTTATGACCAATGGCGATGGCTTTCGCCGGGGTGTGGAGGAGTTTAACGGGTTCCTGCCGGCCAGCGCCGGGGATTTTTTAAACTATGGCCGGGTACGCCAGCAGGAAGCAGTGCAGGCCCTGGCCAACCTGGGGGTCAGTAGCAGTGACATTATCTTTATGGGTTATCCGGACGGTGGTTTGGCCGCCCTTTGGTGCAATTACTGGCAGGAGGATAAACCCTTTCAATCAACTACTACGCGCCAGGCGGCTGTACCCTATAAACTGGCCTTTGAGCCGGGCGAACCCTACACCGCCCCGGCCCTGCTCAATAACCTGGAGGCGATCTTCCGACAGTACCGGCCTACCGACATCTGTGTCACCGACACCAATGACAGTCATCCCGACCACTGGGCCACCGGCGCCTTTACCCTGGCAGCGGTTGGTAAACTAAAAGGGGCCGATCCCTCTTTCCAGCCCCGCATTTATACCTTTGTTATTCATACCGGCATCTGGCAGATGCTGCCGGTATTTGACCGTAGGGAAAAACCCCTCTTACCGCCGGGATATTTCCTGGCCCAGGGCATGCCCTGGTATAAATTCCTCCTGTCTCCGGAGGTTTTGCGACAAAAACAAAAGGCGATTGCCGCCTACCGCACCCAGGAAAAGGTTATATCGACCTTTCTGGCCAATTTTGCGCGGCCCAACGAGGTTTTCGCCCGCCTGCCGGAGATTACTGCGCCTAACCTCCCGGCGGCCCCTGGCTCCGGCGGCAAGGTTGAGGACTGGCCCCCGGAGGCCGCTATCGCCCGAGATCCGGGTGGTGACCTGCTGACGAAAAAAGTAGAGCGAGGCGGCGATTTAAAGGCTGCCTATCTGGTCCAGTTCGGCCGGACGACATACTTACGCCTGGATACCTGGGGCCGGGTGGGTTTTCCGGTGGGTTACAACGTTAGCCTTTACCTGCTGCCGGCCTCTTCGGGGGATAGCGTCCGGCGCTTTACCTGGGCCTGGGCACCCGGAGAGCGGGGAGTCAGGTGGTTGACCCGGCCGGCTGATTACGACGGGCAGGCCGTCCAGGTGGTCGCCGGGAGCAACAGCCTGGAATTTATCCTGCCGGACCTGGTGCCGCCGGGGGAACACTACCTGATGTTCGCTGCCGGTACCACCATCAGCAGGCTGCCTTTGGACCGCATTCCCTGGCGCCTCGTCAAGATAGACGGGGGCGTTTTGTGAAATGACCGCGCTGCATTTTGGCCTGGAAGAAGAGGTCTTTATCACCGAACCCGACAAACCAACCCTGCAGTCCCTATACTACCTGGCTCGTTTACTTTGGCATGATCCGGGCTATTACTACACCCATACCGCCTGTAACTTCAACCGCGGCAAGGACCTGCGCTGGGGTCTCATGAGTGGTATCGAGATTTCTACCGGGATCTTCGCCGACCCCACAGAACTGGTAGCCGACCTGCGTCATCGCCGGCAGGAGTTGGCCGCCGTCTGCCCGGGACTCATTGTCCCCGTGGGGCATCTCTTTGATCAGGTGACCCCTACCAATATCTGCGGTATGCATATCCACGCCAGCGGTTTCCCGGACCGGGAACGGGCCTACCGCAACCTGGTCTATTTCTTACCCCTCCTGGCCTTGCTGGTAATTAATTCTCCAGTTGCCGGCGGCCGGCGCTACGGGCAGTCCTACCGCTGGGCTGAGGCCTTCGCCATTGGTCCCCTGCGGGCGGACAGGCTCTACCGTTTCCAGGACCTAATCGAATCGAAAAGGTTGGGTACCCTGGAGATCCGGGTCTTCGACCCGGTGTGGGATCTGGAGCGGATCCACCTCTTGCTGGCCTGTCTCCAGGCTATTTTAGAGGCGGAGACTGACTACCCGGGGGATGTGGCGACTTACAATCGCCTGCGGCGCCAGGTGGCCCGGGAGGGTTACATCCGGGAACTGCAGCCGGTCTACCGGGAACTCGCCCGGCTGCTGCCGGTCCCGGAGGAATGCTTTCGGCAAACGCCGGCCGATGCCATGGGCGCCATCTGGGCCGGGGAGGGAACCCTGGCCGCTTACACGGCCCTGGATAATGCCTACCGCGGCGGTCGCCTCCAGCCCCGGCCGTTACAGCCCATGCCCGTGCGCTGGCCCTTGATGCTGGCCGGTTTTTGCGGTTATTATATACCCAGGATGCCTTATAGCATAAAGAAGGTGTTGTCCGAATGGTAGCTTACAATCTGACTCTGGCTGTCCTACCGGCCTGCGCCGCAGGCGGGACCTTGTTAAAGTTCTTTATTCCCCTGATCGTCGTCATTGCCGCGGTGATGTGGTTTTTGCGCCGGGTATGGTTTTACCGTGACCCGGTCCGGGTAGCCCCGGCGGAAGAGGGCGTCATTCTAGCCCCGGCCGACGGTATGGTGGTTTATATCAAACCCTTCCAGAACGGGGAGGTGGTGGCCGCCAAACTGGGCCAGCCCATCCCTATCCAGGAGATCATGAAGGCCCCCGGCCGGGGTGTCCGGGGCTGGATCCTGGGGGTTTATATGTCACCCCTGGACGTCCATTTTAATTATGCTCCTATCGCTGGCCGGGTGGAGGAGATGGTCCATACCCAGGCCAAAGTCAACCTGCCCATGGTGGATCTCTGGGAGTATATCCGCCTGACCTATCTCCGGCGGGCGGTGGACCTCTTTAGCCACCGCTACCGACTGGTAAATGAACGGTTGACCGTTTTCCTGGAGGGTGAGGGCCTCAAGATGGCCATGGTAGAGATAGCCGATAAATTCGTTAACAAGATTAATAGCTTTATTACTCCCGGTCAAACAGTCACCCGCGGTCAGAAGGTCTCCTTTATCGAGCGGGGTTCCCAGGTAGATCTGGTTATATTTAACGAGGACATCGAGTTTACTGTCCAGGTGGGGCAGCAGGTATACGGCGCCAGAACGGTGGTGGCCCGTTACCGGCCGGCAAGCGGGGTGGGCCATTGACTGCCATCCACGCCTACCTGGCCCTCTTTGGCCTCCTAGCCATCGAAGGGACGGGCATGCCGGGTGTACCCTTTGAGCCGGCCTTTATCGCCGCTGGATACCTGATTGAGCGGGGGGAGATGAGCTTCTGGGGGGCGGTGCTTGTCGGGACGGCCGCCAACCTCCTGGGGAACCTTATTGGTTACTGGCTGGGGGCGCGGCCGGGTCGCGGTTTCATTGAGCGCCTCCTGCACCGGGGCTGGGGGCCAGAGGGTATGACCACCGCCCGCTACTGGCTGGGCCGTTATGGGGCCGTAGTTATTATCCTGGCCCGCTGGTTCGGCCCCATCCGCACCCCGACCATCCTGGCCGCCGGGGTGGTAGGTATGGAAGCTAGCATCTACACCCTTTACTCGGCCCTGGGGGCCTTTACCTGGACCCTGGCCTGGCAGTATGCCGGCTGGAAGGGGACCCATTACTTCCTGGGCTGGTGGCAGCTTTACCGCCGGTATGCTACCTGGTGGATGGATGCTCTGCTGATCCTGCTGGTCCTGGCCCTTACCGCCGCTTCCATTTACTACTGCTGGCGGCGCTGGTATGCCGGCAGGGCTCACTGAAAACTTAGCCCCAGCTGCCTGCGGGTTGGCCTACCGACTCCCCTACACTCCCCTACACTCCCATGTCAAGGGACAATGAAAATGTCACTATAAAAACACCTTAAAGGGACAGAGAAAATGTCACCCTCCTTGAGAAAGGG
>NZ_JAXGFQ010000029.1:0-44048 GCF_051020825.1 Moorella naiadis (nom. illeg.) | reverse complement strand
GGTGGGCTACCGGTACCGGGGCCTCCCGGGCGGCTTCAGCGAAAAGTTTAATTTCCTCCATGTCCAGATCAAAAGCCCTGCGAACCTTATGCAACCAATCCATGGGGTTGCCCTCCCTTAATATGGTTTATAATCCATTATATGCCGTGAAACCCGGGGCGTGACAGTTGGGCGGGCCAGAGGCGAACCGGGATTGACGTTGACGGGGGTATATTATAAGATTGACTGGTGAGGAGGAACGCCGGTGGATCTACAAATAGAAGGTTTTACCATTTATTTCGCCCGGGGAATCCGGGCCGCCCTGCCCATTGTCCTGGGCTATTTGCCCCTGGGTTTCGCCTATGGCGTCCTGGCCCGGGAGGCAGGGTTAAACCTCTGGGAAACGGTCCTGATGTCCGTCCTTCTCTATGCCGGTTCCGGCCAGTTTATTGCCGTTAGTCTCCTGAGTAGCGGTGTCGCCCTGGCGGCTATTATTTTTACCGTTTTCCTGGTCAACCTGCGCCACCTGCTGTTCAGTGCTTCCTTCGTCCCCCACCTGCGGCGCTTCAAGCCGGGAGTGCTGGCCCTCCTGGCCGCCGAGATCACCGATGAGACCTTCGCCGTGGCCATCAGCCACTACGCTGAACATGAAGTCCGCCTCCCCTACCACTTCGGTCTCCACCTGACAGCCCACTTCTCCTGGGTCCTGGCGTCTTTGCTGGGCGGGCTGGCTGGCAACCTCATCGGTGATCCGGCCAGGTTCGGTTTTAACTTTGCCCTGCCGGCCATGTTCATCATCCTGTTAGTCATGCAGCTAAAAGATAAAAAGATGCTGCTGGTTGCCGGGCTGGCGGCTATTTTTTCCGTTGCCATCGCCATCGCTTGGCCCTGGAATTGGAACATTATCCTGGCTACTATCCTGGCAGCTACCCTGGGGGTGATCCTGGAACCATGGACAGGCAGATCTTAATCCTTATCCTGGGTACGGCCCTGGTAACCTACCTGCCGCGGATGCTCCCCCTGGTTCTCTTAAGCCGGGCACAGCTGCCGGAGGTCTTTTTACGCTGGTTACGCTATATCCCGGCGGCTGTCCTGGCCGCCCTCCTGGCCCCAGGGCTCCTGTTGCCCGGGGGCAAGCTGGCCTTGGGTGGTAATCCTTACCTGCTGGCAGCCATTCCTACAGGGATCATAGCTGTCAAGACCCGCAGTATGGCCCTGACTATTTTAACGGGCATGGCGGCCATGGTCTTGATCCAGCACTGGATGTAAAGGGGGATTGACCGTTGACCACCTATCGTTCCGTCTGCCCCCTGGACTGTCCCGATGCCTGCGGCCTCCTCCTGGAGGTCAATGATGGCCGGGTGAAGGGAGTCAGGGGTGACCCGGAGCACCCCTATACCAGGGGCTTTATCTGCGCCAAGATGCGCCATTACGGGCCATTGATCCACTCTCCGGAGCGAATCCTGACGCCCCTGAAGCGTAACGGCCCCAAAGGCAGCGGCCTGTTTACCCCTATTTCCTGGGAAGAGGCCATGGAAACCATTGCCGGCCGCTGGGGGGAGCTTATAGCTCGCTATGGTCCGGAAGCGATCCTCCCCTACTTTTACGCCGGGGTCATGGGTCTTCTCCAGCGCAATGCCGGCCATCCTTTTTTCCACCGCCTGGGGGCTGCGGAACTCCAGCGCACCATCTGTTCCCCGGCCGCCGAGGCCGGCTGGCAGCAGGTCCTGGGTGCCACCTGGGGCAGCGACCCGGAGACCATTGTTGACGCGGACTTGATTATCATCTGGGGGATGGACCCGGCCGCTACCAGTATTCATTTAATGTCCCTGGCGCAACAGGCCCGGAGAAAGGGAACCCCGCTCATTGTCATCGACGCCTACCGCACCCGGACGGCGGCCCTGGCCGATGAGGTCGTCCTGGTGCGGCCCGGCAGCGACGCCGCCCTGGCCCTGGGCCTGATTCAGGTGCTGGTAGCGGAAGACCTAGTTGATAAGGATTTTATCGCCGCCCACGTCACCGGCTACGAAGAGCTCTGCCGCATCCTTCCCCCTTATTCCCCGGCCCGGGTAGCGGAACTTACCGGCGTTCCGGCTGCCACCATTATTAATCTGGCCCGGGCCTATGGCCGTGCCCGGGCGCCCTTTATCCGTATCGGCCACGGCTTTTCCCGCCACCGCCAGGGGGGCCTGGCCGTCCGCCTCGTTGCCTCCCTGCCAGCCCTGGTAGGGGCCTATGGTAAACCCGGCGGCGGAGCCCTGCAGAGTTCCGGCAGCGGCAGTGCCGTCAGGTTGGAGGCCATAACCAGGCCAGACCTGCGGCAGGGGCCGGTGCGGGCTATAAATATGGTCCAGCTGGGCCAGGTTTTGACCGGTAGCCTGGAGCCGCCTGTTATGAGCCTCTACGTCTATCACGGCAACCCGGCCACCGTGGCACCGGAGCAAAACCGCGTCCTGGTGGGCCTGCGGCGGGAGGACCTCTTTACCGTGGTTCATGAGCGTTTCCTGACGGATACGGCCCTTTATGCCGACATTATCCTGCCGGCTACCTTTGCTGTGGAACAGGAGGATCTCTACCGTAGCTACGGCCACTTCTACCTCCAGCGCACCCGGGCGATCCTGTTGCCACCAGGGGAGGCGCGCAGCAACTGGCAGACCTTCTGCCTCCTGGCCCGCGCCCTGGGTTTTGCTGAGGATATCTTCCGGCGTTCTGAAGCCGAGATGGTCGACGTTCTTCTCCAGAGGGTAGACCTCACCCCTGAGGAGCGGGAAGCCCTGGCGGCCGGGCGACCGGTGAAATTAAAATCGGCGCCGGGATTTGTCACCCCTTCGGGGAAGGTTGAGCTGATGGGCCCGACAGCTGGTTTACCTGCTTACCGGTTACCAGATGATGGCTGTCTGGCGGAGCGCTACCCTTTCTACCTCCTGACGACCCCGGCCCCCTTCGCTCTGAATTCCAATTTCAGGCAGTTGGCCGAACTGCGGGAGCGGGAGGGCGGTCCCCGGGTTCTGGTCAACCCCGATGACTGCCGGCAAAGGGGCCTGGTTGAGGGTGCCCTGGTGGAGGTTTATAACCAGCTTGGTTCCTGTCTCCTCCAGGTACAGGCCAGTAACGATGTGCCCCCGAGCGTCGTCGTTGCCCCCGGTGTCTGGTGGTGCCAGCACTCCCCTGGCGGGCGCAACATCAACAGTGTCGTTGGCGATGATTTAACCGATCTGGGTGGGGGCAGCACCTTTTACGGCCACCGGGTGGCCATCCGGCCCCTTTAAACGGCGGCGACAGACCGATGGCCGTGGGCTTTAAATTGGCCGCAGCCGGATGTTACTTTACCTGGCATCAAAAAACGCCCGGCCCTTTGGCGGCCGGGCGTTTATTTTCCAAGAAAACCAACAGGGCCTTGAACGTCATTGCTCAAGGCCCTGCTGGCTCAAGGAGGTCTTTGAAGAAGTGAGTGTGTATTCCTATTATAACCTCCCTGGTTAATCTTATACATGGTTGTTAAAAAATTTCTACCCCTGCCTATTCTCCTGTTTACAGCGGTGACTATCCCCCATGAGTGGTTCTTCCGAAATAAACTGCCATGAACCAAGTCGCCCTTCGCCTGTGCCGGCCAGTCCCTTCCCTCAGCCTACATTTCTTGGTTCGTAGAGGGGGGCGTTAGCCCTCCCCTGAGGGTTTCGTACAAAATGCGGCTCTACTGGTCATTGGCAGTTATCTCCTGGAAGGCCTCCCGGGCGGCTGTGATAGTCCGGTCGATGTCGGCTTCCGTATGGGCCAGGGACATAAAGGCTGCTTCAAACTGGGACGGAGCCAGGTAAATGCCCCGGCGAAGCATGGCCCGGAAGTAAGCGGCAAAGGTTAGGGTATCGCTGGCCGTGGCGGTGGCATAATCCGTTACCGGGCCAGGGTTAAAGAAGGTGGTGAACATAGCTCCTACCCGGTTGAGGGTCATCTGGACCCCGGCAGACGCGGCCGCGGCTGCCAGGCCATCAGCTAGGCGGGCGGAGAGGGCTTCCAGGCGATTATAAGTACCCGGTTTTTGCAGTACCTTCAGGGTCGCCAGGCCGGCGCTGACGGCCAGGGGGTTACCGGAGAGGGTACCGGCCTGGTAGACCGGCCCGGCCGGGGCGATGCGTTCCATGATCTCCCGCCGGCCGCCAAAGGCCCCTACCGGCAGGCCGCCGCCGATGATCTTCCCCAGGCAGGTAAGGTCGGGAGGGATCCTATAGAGGGCCTGGGCGCCGCCGTAGGCCACCCGGAATCCGGTCATTACTTCATCAAAAATCAACAGACTGCCGTACTGATTAGTTATGGCCCTCAGCCCGGACAGGAAACCCGGCGCCGGGGGGACGCAACCCATGTTCCCGGCAACAGGCTCGACAATGACGGCGGCGATATCCTCACCTGACTGGTGAAAGATGGCCTCCACGGCTGCCAGATCGTTATAGGGGGCGACGATGGTATTGGCGGCCGTGGCAGCCGGGACCCCGGGGCTGTTAGGGACGCCGAAGGTCAGGGCGCCGGAACCGGCCTGGATCAGGAAGTAGTCGGCATGGCCGTGGTAACAGCCGGCGAATTTGATTACCTTTTCCCGACCGGTATAACCCCGGGCCAGGCGCAGGGCGCTCATGGTAGCTTCGGTCCCGGAGTTGACCAGGCGCACCATCTCCACGGCCGGCATAGCGGCGGTGATCTCCCGGGCCAGATCGTTTTCCAGTTCCGTAGGGGCGCCGAAGCTGGTACCCATGGTCTGGATTACTTTTTCCAGGGCGGCCATGACCTCCGGGTGCCGGTGGCCCAGGATCAGGGGTCCCCAGGAGAGAACGTAGTCGATATATTTATGGCCGTCAATATCATAAAGATAAGCCCCTTCCCCCCGCTGGATAAAGGGCGGGGTCAGGCCCACGGATTTAAAAGCCCGGACCGGGCTGTTGACGCCCCCGGGCATAAGCTTGATGGCCTCGGCGTAGGCAGCCGCCGACCGCGGCCGGGCTTCTGGATCGATCAAAGAAGCTCCCACCTTCCTGCTGGTTTTCGATCTTAAAAACAGCCTTTTACCACTCTAGATGCACTACTGATGCCGCCAGGGTCGTACGGCCGCAGTTGTTTTAATGCCGCTTAAACGATATAAAAGCCTTTTAACGAGGGAAGCACGGCCGAATCTAAAAAGCGGTGGTAGTTAAGCACCGGGAGGGGCCCTGTGGCCTCCCGGCGTAACATTATCCTGCCGGCTCTGGTAAAGGCACCAGGGTTCGGCGGCCATGTAATCGCCGTGGTAATACCAGGCCCGGGCCCGGCAGCCGCCGCAGATCTTTTTATAGCCACAGCGGCCGCAGGCGCCGCTGTAGTTCTCGGTCCGCAGGCGCTGGAAGATCGGGCTCTCCTGCCAGAGGCGGCTGAAAGGCACCTCCCGGACGTTGCCCACCGGCAGGTTCAAATAGGCGCAGGGCTGGACATCACCCCGCGGGCTGATGATACAATAGGCAATACCGGCCAGGCACCCCCGGTTATAACGCACCGGGATCCCCATCTCCCGGGCAATGCGCATGAACTGGGGGGCGCAGGTAGGCTTTAACTCGATAGCAACCTGCTGTTGCTTTAGTAAGATACGCCGCAGGGTGGCTTCGTATTCAGCAGCCCGCAGCGACTCGGCCTCAATGCTTGCCGCCCGGCCAGTGGGTACCAGGAAAAAGAAGTGATGAGCCATAGCCCCCAGTTCCACCGCCAGATCGGTCAGTTGTTCCAGTTCGTCCTGGTTCCAATCGAAAACGGTGGTATGGAGCTGGAAGGGCAGGCCGGCCTCCCGGCAGGCCGCCATACCGGCCACGGCCTGCTGCCAGGCCCCCTCCTGTCGCCGCAGTTGGTCGTGGCAGCCGGGGTCGCAGCTGTCCAGGGAAATCCCTACGGCCCGGGCCCCGGCGGCCTTTAACTCCCGGGCCAGGGTCGGGGTCAGCAGGGTACCATTGCTACCCAGCACGGGGCGCAGGCCCCTGGCTGCCGCCCGGGCGATTAAATCCAGCAGGTCGGGCCGCAGCAATGGCTCGCCGCCGCTGAAGATCATAATCCGGAAGCCGGACCTGGCGGCCTCATCAATGAGGTTGCCGGCCTCGGCAGTAGTCAACTCATCAACAGCCCGGGCCCCGGCGTCGCGGTAACAGTGGTCGCAGTAAAGATTGCACTGGTTGGTGGTATTCCAAGATAAAAGCACGGTTGCTAAAACCCCTATCTCGTTTACTTAAGCCACTTAACTACTTCTTTAGCGTAGTAAGTGATAATGAGGTCCGCCCCGGCCCGTTTAATGGCCGTCAAGGTTTCCAGGACAGTTCTTTCTTCATCCAGCCAGCCGTTGGCGGCGGCGCTTTTCAGCATGGCGTACTCGCCGCTGACTTGATAGGCCGTTAGGGGAGCGTTAAAGTTGTCCTTCACCCGACGGATAATATCCAGGTAGGGCAGGGCCGGCTTGACCATGACCATATCGGCCCCTTCCTGGAGGTCGAGTTCGACCTCCCGCAGGGCCTCGTCGCTGTTGGCCGGGTCCATCTGATAGCCCCGGCGATCGCCGAACCGGGGCGTCGATCCGGCGGCGTCCCGGAAGGGACCGTAAAAGGCGGAGGCGTACTTGGCGGAGTAGGCCAGGATGGGTGTCTGGATAAAGCCGTGGGCGTCCAGAAGCTGGCGGATGGCCCCCACCCGGCCGTCCATCATATCCGAGGGGGCGACGATGTCGGCCCCGGCTTCCACATGGGAGAGGGCCGTTTTCGCGATTAATTCCAGGGTCGGGTCATTCAAGATTTGGCCGTCGTCCACCAGGCCGCAGTGGCCGTGGCTGGTATACTCGCAGAGGCAGACGTCGGTAAGGACCAGCAGCTCGGGGTAAGCCTTTTTGATGGCCCTGGTGGCCTCCTGGACGATGCCCCGGGGGTCGTAAGCGCCAGACCCCACTTCATCCTTCATGGCCGGAATGCCAAAGAGCAGGACGGCCGGGATCCCGGCAGCCACTACCCCTTCAACCTCTGGCACCAGGTTATCAACAGAAAGCTGGTAAACCCCGGGCAGGGAAGGTACGGGGTTCTTCACCCCCCGCCCGTGGATGGCGAAGAGGGGGTAGATCAGGTCACGGACGTTAACGTCGGTTTCCCGGACCATGGCCCGCAGGGTTTCGTTCTGGCGCAGGCGCCGTGGCCGGCAAATAGGAAAACCTGTCATGCTAATTCACCTCCGGCAATCTCTTTTTCCGTCAAATAGCAGGCTGGATCGGCATCCCAGAAATCGCCGGCGACGCTCTCCGCCCGGGCGCGACAGTTGCCGTTGCAGAGGTCCAGCCAGGCGCAGGTTGCGCAGCGACCCTTCAGCAGGGGTTTGCGGTCCCGCAGGCCCCGGAGCAAGGGGTTGCTTAAATCCGTCCAGATGGTGCCGAAGGGCCGTTCCCGGACGTTACCTAGGGTGTGGTGCATGGTGAACTGGTCCGGGTGGACGGCACCGGTCCAGTCGACAGCGCCGATAGCGATACCACTACGGTTGCCGCCATTCAAGCGCAATAACTCCCGGACGGCAGCCGCCCTTTCCGGGTCCTCCCGGAGCAGCCGCAAATATAAATAGATGCCGTCAGCGTGGTTGTCCACCGTTAGGATCTCTACATCCCGGCCCTGCCTTTTCAGGCGCCGGGTCGCGTCGATCAAGAAATCCATGGCCGCCCGGCTTTTTTCATGATCCAGGTCTTCGCCGGCCAGTTTGCTGCCCCGGCCGCTGTAGACCAGGTGATAGAAACAGGCCCGGGTGATATTCTCTTCCCGTAGGAGGTAGAAGATTTCTTCCAGCTGGTCGACGTTGTTCCGGCTGAGGGTAAAGCGCAGGCCCACCCGCTGGCCCACAGCCAGGCAGTTGCGGACCCCCTCCAGGGCCGCCTGGAAGGAGCCCCGGACACCCCGAAAGGCGTCGTGCTTATCCTCGACACCGTCCAGGCTGATGCCAACATAGCTGACATTAATTTTCTTCAGTTCCTTGGCGACGCTGGGATCGATAAGGGTACCGTTGGTGGAGAGGGTGACCCGCAGGCCCTGGCGTACGGCTACGGCCATGAGGTCAAAGACGTCCGGCCGCATCAGGGGTTCCCCCCCGGACAGGAGGAGAACCGGTACCCGGAAAGCCGCCAGCTGGTCCAGGAAGTCCCTGGCCTCTGCTGTGGTCATTTCCCCCGGGGCCGCCTCGTTCCCGGCGCCGGCGTAACAGTGGCGGCACTGCAGGTTGCAGGCCCGGGTACAGTTCCAAACGACTACCGGGCCGCTGTCCCGGCGGGCGCCGGCAGTTGATCCCCTGGCCTCCTGGCTGTAACGCAGGGAGTCACCATAGTAGTTATCATTAAAAAGTAGTTTGGTCAGGCTGATCAGTTCTTATCACCTGCCTTGGGTTTTGCCAAAAATGGTTATAAGTGGTTTCTTCTTGCGGGCTGGTGCTACAGGCTACAGGCTCCATGGTTCCGGCGAGCAAACGAGGCGTAGAGCCTTGCTCGGCGGTGGGGATGGCTTAACTTTTATAATAAGCCTCTATAGCCTGCGCCAGGCCTTCTTCCGTATATTCCGCCGCTGTGGCGGTTACTTCGAGGCCGGCTTCCCTGGCCGTGGCCGCGGTAACCGGGCCGAGGCAGAAAACGTCGACGCCGGCCATCAATTCCCCAGCCTCTTCCCCTAAAAGCCCAAGGAAAGCCTTAACCGTTGAAGAACTGGTGAAGGTGACGGCTGCCACTTTGTTTTCGGCCAGCATATCTTTCAGGCAGTCGGCGTCTTCTTGCACCATTACCGTCCGGTAGGCTGCCACCTCGGTTACCTTCGCCCCCCGGCGGCGGAGGTCCGCCGCCAGAAAGGTCCGGGCGATGTCGGCCCGGGGCAGGAGCACCCGCTGTCCGGCCAGCAAGGGACCCAGCCCCGCGGCTACCGCTTCGGCCACGTACTCCCTTGGTTGCCAGTCGGCCCGGATGCCCCGTTCCTGCAGGGCCCGGGCGGTAGCCGGGCCGATGGCCGCTATTTTAATTCCAGCCAGGGAACGGACATCTCGCCCCTTTGCCAGTAGGCGCTGCCAGCAATAGCGAACGCCGTTGGCGCTGGTAAAGATAATCCAGTCCAGGTCCTGGAGGGTATCCAGGGCCGCATCCAGGGGCTGCCAGTCGGCAGGGGGCTCTGTCCTGATTACCGGCATGGTTAGGACTTCCGCACCCATTTCCGCCAGGCGCCGGGATAACCCGGCAGCCTGGGGTCTTGGACGGGTAACGACCACCCGTCGGCCGAAAAGGGGTTTACCTTCCAGCCAGGCCAGGTTGGCCCGCAGATTAACCACCTGGCCGACAACAATAACGGCCGGGTTGCTGAAGCCGTTTGCTTGAGCCCGGCCTTCGACATCCGCCAGGGTAGCTACCAGGGTCTCCTGTTCAGCTCTGGTGCCCCAGCGGATCAGGGCCACCGGCGTCTCCGGTGGACGGCCGCAGGCCAGCAGGCGGGCGACGATATGGGGCAAGTTCGCCATGCCCATCAAAAAGACCAGGGTGTCCACGGCCCGGGCCAAGCCTTCCCAGTTAATGGCGCTGTTTTCTTTCCGCGGGTCCTCATTACCGGTTATCAAGGCTATGGTTGAAGCCAGGCCCCGGTGGGTTACCGGGATGCCGGCATAGGCCGGCACCGCAACGGCAGCCGTCACCCCGGGCACTACCTCAAAAGGAATACCCGCCGCCTGGAGGGCCAGGGCTTCTTCCCCGCCGCGGCCAAAGACAAAGGGGTCGCCCCCCTTCAGGCGCACGACCTGCTTCCCCTGCCGTCCCAGGCTGACCAGGAGAACATTAATTTCCTCCTGGCTCAGGGCGTGACGGTCAGGAGCCTTGCCGACATAAATCCTGTCTGCTTCCGGGGGCGCCCAAGCCAGCAGGGCCGGGTTGAGGAGTCGATCGTAGACAACGGCCTCTGCCCGGGCCAGGCATTCCCTACCTTTAATTGTTAACAAGCCCGCATCGCCGGGGCCGGCACCGACTAAATATACCTTGCCTTTACTATTTTCCACCTTTAGCCCTGACCTCCTGTAAAATCTCCCCCGCCCCTTGGACCAGGAGTTTCCGCGCCAGCTCCCGGCCGGCGGTCTCCGGATCCCGGGTGCTGCCGGAAGCAATATCCCGCAGCATTTCCCGCCCGTCCAGGCTGGCCACCATGCCCTGCACCACCAGGGCTTCGTCTTCTACGGTAGCCAGGGCGCCGATGGGTACCTGGCAGCCACCCTCTAATGCCCGCAAGAAGGCCCTTTCCGCCCGGACGGCGGCTGCCGTGGGGTGGTGGTTAATAGCAGCTACCAGTTCGGTTACCCGGCGATCATCAGCCCGGGTCTCGACGCCGATGGCCCCCTGGCCCACGGCCGGCAGGCAGATATGGTAGGGAATAGGTTCGCCTAGGGTCTGACCGTGATATAAACGCTTGACTCCGGCAGCCGCCAGGACAATGGCCGCCAGGCCATCCCGTTCCATCTTGGCCAGGCGAGTAGGTACATTGCCCCGCAGGTCCACCAGTTCCAGGTCCGGCCGGGCGTAAGCCAGCTGGGCCTTACGCCGCAGGCTGCTGGTACCCACCCGGGCCTTGATGGGCAGGCTGGCCAGGGTATAACCATCCCGGGAAATCAGGACGTCAGCCGGGTCTTCCCTCTGGCCCACGGCGCCGATGGCCAGGCCCTGCGGCAGGAGCGTGGGCATGTCCTTCATACTGTGGACGGCCAGGTCAATGGCCCCTTCCAGGAGGGCCAGCTCCAACTCTTTGGTAAAAAGGCCCTTATCGCCTATGCGCGCCAGGGCCACATCGAGGATTTTATCCCCTTTGGTTTTCAAGGTTACCAGGCGGCAATGCAGGCCAGGCCAGGCCTTTTCCAGGGCCTGGATGGCCCAGCGGGCCTGCCAGCGGGCAAGCTCACTCTCCCGGGAACCGACCTTCAGTTCAATCAAATCTATGGCCTCCTTCTACCCTGGCTGCTTTCTCTCCCGCGGGCCGGTCGTCATTAACCTGGAGCCCGAAGAGTTGCTGCAGGGCCTCGGTATAAAGGTGCCCCCGGGAAGTCAGGGCGGCTGTCTTCAAGTTAACGACGGCCTCATGGAGGAGCTGGTTGACAATAGTATTGGCCATGGCGGCGATTATATTTTGCTGCCTGGGTGTCAATTCCCCCAGGCGGTTGCAGGCCCGGCGCACCTCGGCGTCTTTGATGGCGCTGGCTTTTTCCTTCAGGGCCACGATAGTAGGTACGACGGACAGGGAACCCAGCCAGCGGAAGAAAGCCTCCACCTCGGCCGTAACAATGGCCTCGGCCTGCCGGGCGGCTTTCTTCCTTTCTTCCAGGTTGGCCAGGACCACCTGCTGGAGATCGTCAATATCATAGAGCTTGACCCCTGGCAGGCCAGCGACTGCCGGTTCGATATCCCGGGGTACGGCGATATCAATGAGCATCAGAGGCACCCCCGGGCGCGTCGCCACGGCCCGGGCCACCTGCTCCCGGTGCAGGATATAATGGCTGGCCGCTGTGCAACTGATGACAATATCAGCCCGGCTCAAGTAATCCTCCAGGGCATCCAGGCGTACAGCCCGGCCGCCAATGGCGTCTGCCAGGGCAACGGCCCGGTCATAGGACCGGTTGGAGACCAGGACTGTAGCCACGCCTTTATCCTTCAGGTAACGGGCTGCCAGGGTGCTCATCTTGCCGGCGCCGACCACTAAAACCGTCCGTCCGGCCAGGTCATCATGAAAAACCTGGCGGGCGAGTTCCACGGCGGCATAACTGACGGAGACGGTATTGGCATCAATGCGCGTCTCGGTGCGGACTCTCTTACCGGCAGTGATAGCCTGTTGCCAGAGGGTGTTGAGGACGTTATTGGTCGTTCCCGCTTCCCGGGCCACCTGGTAAGCCTCCGCTACCTGGGCCAGGATCTGGTCTTCGCCCAGGATCATGGAATCCAGGCCGGCGGCGACCCGGAACAAGTGACGGACTGCGTGATGGGTATTAAAGGTATAGAGATATCCCTCTAATTCCGCTGCAGCCAGGTGGCAGGAACGGCCCAGGAAGTTTTTTGCCGCCCTGAGGCCGGCTTCCTCCTGGCTGCAGGCTAAATAAACCTCCGTCCGGTTGCAGGTACTCAAAATTACGCAACCGGCTACCCCGGTTTCTCCTTTTAATTTACATAAAGCAGCCGGCAGACCGTGACGGGCAAAGGCCAGCTGCTCCCGGACGGCCACCGGCGCTGTGCGATGGTTTAAACCGGTGGCAACGATAAACACTGTTTAACTCGCTCCTTTGCCAGTTCTTCCTTGCCCCGGGCCACCAGGCGAAATAGAATCTCGTCCCCCGCCAGGCGACGCAGGAGTTCTTCCCGCCTGTGGGGATCATGGGGCCACACGGTTTTGAGAAAAGGGCGGAGTTCACCTAAAAAATCGACCCAGGGCCCATATTCGGGACCGATTTCGGCTTCGATTTGCTTGCGTAGCTGGCGGGCCAGGGCCGGGCTTTTACCGGCGGTAGAGATAGCAATCTGCAAATCCCCCCGCCGGACAACTGCTGGGACATTAAAAGAGCACAGCTCTGGGTTGTCGGCAACATTGACCAGGATGCCGGCCTGATGGCAAGTTGCAGCAATCCGGGCGTTGAGGTCAGGATTATTAGTGGCGGCAAAAACTAAAACCATCCCTTCCAGGTCACTCTCCCGGTACTCCCGCCGCCACCAGGCTACCTGGCTGGCCAGGGCGAGATCCGCCAGGGTACGGGTTACCTGGGGGCTAACAATGGTGATTTTAGCTCCTGCTTCCAGTAAATTCAAAACCTTACGCTCGCTAACATTACCCCCACCAATAACTAGGCAGGGGCGGTCGGTGAGCTCCATAACCAGCGGATATAAGCCCATTAAAAACCACGCGTCCTTACATAATAAGTCAGGCCGGTGAGGGTATCCCGGGCTGCCCCCGGGGGTAGGTAAGATGCCTGGCGCCTGGCCCGCTCTAGGTAACCCTCAGCTACGCCCAGGGCATATTTAATACCGCCACATTCCTTAATTATCTCGATGGCCTCCTGAATTTCGGCCGGGGTTTTATCCCGCTTTCCCAGGAGATGGATAAGTTTTTGCTTCTTCGGGCTGGCCTGCAGGGCATAGATAGCCGGCAGGGTAATGACCCCCTGGCGCAGGTCGCCGCCGGTAGGTTTACCCAGCTGTTCCGGGTCGGCTACCAGATCCAGGACGTCATCGGTAATCTGAAAAGCCAGGCCCAGGTTGCGACCGTAGTAACGCAGGTGGCGAACAGTTTCCGGATTCGCCCCGGCAGCGATGGCCCCTAGTTCACAACTGGCGGCTATCAATAAAGCTGTTTTCCGATAAATACGATCCAGATAATCCCTCAGAGTGATGGCGACGTCAAAGGTGGCTGCCAGTTGCTGGATTTCGCCCTGGACCATTTTGACGCTGACGCTAGCCAGCACCGAGGGTATCCGCGGGTCGTCATAGGTCGAGACCAGGATTAGTGAACGGGCAAAGAGATAATCCCCTGTATGCAGGGATAGTTCCTGACCCCAGCGGGCCCAGACCGTCGGGCGGCCGCGGCGGATAGGTGAAGCGTCGATAACGTCATCGTGGACCAGGGTGGCCATATGAATCATTTCCAGGGCCACAGCCAGTGGTAAGACGTCTTCCAGGGTAGCCCCACAGCACTTGGCCGCCAGGATGGCAAAGGCCGGCCGAAGTCTTTTGCCTCCCGCCTGGACCAGGTGCCGGGCGGCTTGGCTCAAGACCGGGTCAGGGGCGTCAATCTGCCGCAGCAGTTCAGCCTCTATCTGTTGTAAATCGGCTTGTACCTCCTGCCAGAGGGCTAACTCCTTCATAATTAGATTATACCACCTGTAGCTTTCCTTGCCGAATCTTTTCTTGCGAACTCCCTCATGCCGGGATCAGCCCTGGTTTATTACCGACGAATTGGACAAAGGCAGACAGATGGTGCGCCTACTTGACTGTCCGAATCGGGGCTTTTCAGCTCCCCAGGACGGGCAGGTTTTTCAGCTGGTCGTATTGTTTCGCCAGGTTGGCGTTGGCCTTTTGCACCCCGGCCAGGAGCTGGCCGGCCCGGACGTTATCCCCCTGGTGGAAGGCCAGCACGGCCTGCCACAGGTTGGCCTCAGCCTGGAGCTGTCCATCTTTAGCTGCCGCCGCTAGGTTGCCGGCCGCCTCCTGCTCCTGCCCCAGGAAGTACTGGGCGATCCCAGCCCGTAGCTGGATGGCTGGCGTTAAGGCTACACCACCGGGCTGGTGCAGGTCTTTAAATTCCCCCAGGGTATTCACTTTAGCCTCAACGGCCCCAGGCAGGGCAGCCGCCAGTTGGAACATCTGCCGCGCTTTATCCCGTTGCCCGGTCTGGAGATAGCGGACACCAGCGGCGTCATAGGCCTGGCCCAGGTTCTCCCAACCGGCCCCGGCCCAGGGGGCCAGCTGCCGGGCCCGCTCCATGGTGGCCACAGCCTGATCAACAGCACCCTCCTGCCAGTAGACCTCAGCCAGGCGATTTAAGACGGCCAGGTTGTAGGGGTCTTTGGCGCTGGCGGCCAGGGCCATGGCCAGGGCCTCCTTAGTTTTCCCTTGTTGCAGATAAATACCGGCCAGGTCGCTGTTATAGGAAGCAGTAAAGGGGTCATAGCGGCTGGCCTCTTCCAGGTAGGCAGTCGTGGCGGCAATATTCTGCCGCTGCAGGGCGGCGGCCGCCTGGCGGGCACTGGCAACCCCGGCCAGGTAAGAGCCGGCGAAGAGGATCAGCACCAGGGTCGCGATGGCTGCGGCCGTTGTCCAGGCCAGCTGCTGGTTTTTAAATACGTTTACAGGCAGTACGGGTTCCGGCCCCAGGCGCTGGCCTTCCAGGGCCCGGCTCAGGCCGAAGCAGGCCCAGAGCATGATGGAAACCGCCCCCAGGGCCAGGTCAAAATCGATAGCCGCATGGAGCCCCAGGTTAAGGGCGGCTATGCCGATGGCCAGGGCCTGGAGGCGCTCCGGACCCCGGCTGTGACGGTAGTTGCCGGCTGTAGCCAGCAAGAATAGCAACCATATTAGCGCCAGGACACCCAGGCCCAGCAAGCCCGTCTCTACAGCTACCTGGGCGTAATCATTATGCACCTGGGTAGAATTATAGAAGTAGCTCTGGTACTGGCGGTAAGCCGCTTCCCAGCCGCCACCGCCGAAGCCCAGGATCGGCCGCTCACGGATCATCTTCAAGGCGTCACCGGTCCAGAGAAGCCGTTCGCGGCTGCTCTTCGTCTCCAGGTTAATATCCTGGATGCGGGCCCGGATCTGGGACGGCAGGATCCTGGTGACGATGTTGGTAGCCTGTCCGCCGCTGGAGGCAGGGGTGACGGCCAGCTGGTGCTGGATGAAAAAGGCACCCGTTCCTACCAGGACGACCAGGACGGCTACCCCGGCTGCTACCCGGGCCCGGGGTGTAATTAACACTCGGCCTGCCCCCTGGATAAGCAATTGGCCAACCAGGGTTAGCGCCAATCCTAGGGCAAACCAGCCCCAGGCCGGCCCGTAGGCCTTGGCTGTAGCCAGGGGAATAAAGCGTACCATCCCCACCAGGGCGGCGGCAGCGCTGACCAGCAGGTGGGCCAGGGTATTAAGCCGGTAACCACCGGGGGTGAGGAGCCAGTAGAGGAAAACAATTATCGGGAAGATCAAATAGGCGCCCCGGGAGCCAGTCCCCAGGAAAACCATGAGCAACAGGTAGTTGGCTGCAGCATAGGGGTAGCGCCAGGGATTACTCGCCCGGGCCCAGAGGTAAAAGCCGAGGATGGCGCCAGCGCCTACATAACTGGCCAGGGCATTGGGGTACTGCAGGGTGGAATAAAAACGCCCGCCGACAAAACCGTCCTTGATATTGACCAGCCCCGTGGCCGTCAACAGGGCGGCCAGGGCCGCGCCCACGGCGGCCAGGTACAGGGCATGGATGATGTAGATGGTACGCCGCTGCCCGGCCAGGCGGGAGGTCAGCCAGAAGGTCAGGAAGTACAGGGCTATCTTGGCGACCTCGGCCATGGCCAGGCCCCGGCTGGCCGGTTTAATAGCCGCCAGGATGTAGATTGCCACCAGGGCTGCTGCCGCAAAATCCAGGGGCCGGGTGAGAAAGGCCGTCTCTCGGCGGGAGAGTTTCCAGAGGTAAGTAAGGAAAAAGAGAATGGCTGCCAGCATCAGGGTCCAGCGCTGCTCCACCGGAAAGAACAATCCCCGGAAGAAAGGCGGGTAAAATAGCAGGAGCAGCAGGCCGGCAAAGGCTACGACCATCAGGGTTTGACTGCCCCCCTGCGGCCAGAAGGGTTCCCTTGCCGTGTCCTGGCCTTGCTGGCGGCGCCAGGGAGCCACCGGGCTGCCTGTTGCCGCTTCTCTGGACGACTGGTCCTTGACCCTGCCCCTCGGACCTTTATTTATCGCTTTTTGCAGGGGGATAACCTTACCCCGGCGATTATCTTTACTTTTTTTGTTGTGTACCTGTGCCATGCGGCGGCCCCTTTCCTGTAGCATCTTTCTTAAGTATCCATTACATTTCATTCGCCGCGGGGGAGCCCTTTTCCTGCCAGAGGCAAGAATCATAGTCTGTACTTTAGTTTGACCTGATGGATGTTTAACTTGCACCAGTCCCATCCAGGGGCGCCTACACCAGATTCCTTTGACGCCGTGGGGCTCTGGTGCTATCCTTATATTACCTATTATCTTTTCCATACTTCTGGAATGGACTTCTACTGGAAAGTAAAGTACGTCGCCATAAGGTGGGCATCACAGCCCCCGGTAGTGATTCTCGGTTAGCAAATTTTGAGCCCATGTTGATATAATTGCGGAGGAAAAATAATGACGACTTTAAGCATCCTGGCCCTGCTGGCGGCCCTGATACTGGTAGTAAATGCCGGGTGGCACTTCATCCGCCGCGCCGGGAAAAAAGCCCGGCGCCAGATCCTATATGCCGTCTTGGCCTTTATCCTTTCGGTAGCAGCAGCTGCCGCGAACCCCGGAGGAACCCGCCCCCCCTCCCCGGTAGATAATCCGCATCCTCTCAACCAGATATTTGCCTCCGCTAAAGCGCCTGATGCTACGCCGGTACCAGCAGCCACTTCGGACACTGCTATCTCACCGGAACCCACCGCTACTCCTACCCCACCTCTAGATGCGGCCGGTAAATTGCGCGTCCATTTCCTGGATGTGGGCCAGGGGGATGCTATTCTGTTGCAGTTACCCGACAACAAGAATATCTTAATCGATGCCGGCAGCAACGAAGCCGGTCCTACGGTAATTAAGAACCTGAAGGAATATGGGGTGACGCAACTAGATTATGTTATCGGCACTCACCCCCATGAAGACCATATCGGCGGCCTAGCCCAGGTCATTGCTGCCTTCCCGGTGGGGAAAGTCTACCTGCCCCGGGTGACCCATAATACAGATACCTACCGGGATCTATTGCTGGCGATAAAAAATAAAGGCCTCCAGGCTACGGAGGCTAAGGCCGGTGCTAGCCTGCCATTGGGAGAAGACGTTCAGGCCACCTTTGTCAGCCCGGCGAAAAGCAACTATGAGGATCTAAACGATTACAGCGCCGTTCTGCATCTTACTTATGGCAAGACGACCTTCCTCTTTACCGGCGACGCCGGTACTACTGCCGAGCAGGAGATGCTGGCCGCACATCAGCCCTTAAAAGCCGATGTACTGAAGGTTGCCCACCACGGGTCCCGTACCGCCACCAGTACCGCTTTTTTAAAAGCCGTGTCTCCCAGGTATGCTGTGATCTCCGTCGGCCAGGGCAACGATTACGGCCATCCCCACGTCCAGACCTTGCAACGCCTGCAAAAAGCCGGGGCGAAGATCTACCGTACCGACCAAGAGGGAACAATTACGGCTGTTTCTGACGGAGAGAAGGTTACCATGCCGTGATATTACTATGCCTGGCATGATCATGGCGCCCGGTGCCCTGTCTTTGGGGATGAACCCCCAGGGTGACGGAAAAGCGAGGCGGTCTGGTATTTTACCCCCGCTGTGTCCCCGGACCGGTAGCTTGAGATGGGAAAATAGGATAATCAGAGTGATTATCCCATCATGATAAATCGTGATAAAATGAAGGTAATTAACGAAAGGAGTAATAATACGATGCCCCGCCAGGAACTACTGGTCATTGACCGTTTCGAAGAGGACGCGGCTGTCATTGAATACGGCCGCCAAACCTTTACCCTGCCCCGCTCTCTCCTGCCCCGGGCTGCCAAAGAGGGGGACGTCATTAAACTCGCCGTGGTCCTGGACAATGAAGCTACCCTCCGGCGCAAAAAAGAAGTCCGCTCCCTGGCGGACGAGGTGTTTGCGAAGTAATGTGCAATGCATTTAAGCTTTAGATTCCTAAATATGCTTCACGAATACGCTTATTAGCAAGTAGTTCTTTACTACTACCTTCCATAACTATTTTTCCTGTTTCTAAAACATAACCCCTTGAGGATACACCTAAAGCTTCTATTAAGTTCTGTTCTATTACTAGAATAGAAACGCCTTGCTTAGAAATATCGGTAATTATTTTAAAAACGCTTTCAACAACTATAGGAGCCAACCCTAAGGAAGGTTCATCAAGGATCAAAATTTTTGGGTGTAACATTAATGCACGTCCAATGGCTAACATTTGTTGCTGACCGCCACTTAAGGTACCCGCTAGTTGATTCTGTCGTTCTTTTAGTATAGGAAAGAGCCTAAAAACTTCTTCTAAAGTTTCTTTTCGTTGAGCCTTAGCCGCGGGAATATAAGCCCCAAGCATTAAATTATCAAATACCGACAAAGTACCCAAAACGCCACGTCCTTGGGGAATGTGAGCGATACCGTAAGATGGTACTGCGTGAGCTGGTATTCCTACTAAATTCTTATTATCTAGTATAATAGACCCAGACCATATAGGTATTAAACCTGAAATAGCTCTCAATAACGTTGTTTTACCAGCACCATTAGAACCCACAAGGGCAACAGTCTCACCATCATTGATTTGTAGGGATATACCATGTAGCACTTTCATATCACCATAACCAGTTACCAGTTCATTAATTTGTAACATGAGCAAAACCATCCCCTAAATAGGCTTTAATAACTTTTTCATCATTAATGACAGTTTGAGGGTCACCTTCAATTAATAATTCACCTTGATTTAGTACTATAATTCGATGAGAAAGGGCCATAACCGCTTTAATTACATGTTCAATAAATATTACGGTAATGCCTTCTTGGTTAATTCTTTGTACGAGTTTTATACCTTCTTCCATTTCTTTGGGGTTTAAACCTGCCATTGCTTCATCTAGCATTATTAAACATGGGTTTATTGCTAAAGCCCGGCTTATATCCAACCTTTTCCTAATTTCTATAGGTAAACTTGCGCATTTTATATCTCTATATTTCTCCAGACCAGTAAATTTAATTATTTCCTCAGCTTTTTTTTCTGCTTTTGATAGGGGTTCATGCAATAAAGCAGCTATTATAACGTTTTCCATTACAGTAAGGTTTAAAAACGGACGTGAGGCCTGGAATGTTCGGGCCACCCCTTTAGATGCTATAGTTGCAGCATCAAGACCAGTGACCTCATTTCCTTTTAATAGTACTTGACCAGCATCCGGATGATAAAGGCCACAGACAAGGTTTACAAAAGTAGATTTACCGGAACCATTAGGACCAATTAAGCCGACGATTTCTCCTTCTTGTACTTTTAGCGACACATTATTTATGGCTTTGATGCCGCCAAAGGATTTGTATAGGCCTTTTACTTGTAATAAATAGGTCATTAAAATTTACCCTCCTTAAGGCCTTTATTTCTAGGGTTACGACTAAATAGAGATATTAAACCCTTCGGCCTTAGGATTATAACAAAAATTAATAGTAACCCATATAAAGCCATACTGATACCACTTCGTGCAGATCCTAAATACATATTGGTTAGTTCCGTTAATAAAATAACAACAGCGCTACCGATTACAGGCCCCCAAAGAGTGCCTATTCCCCCAACTATAGCTATTACTGCAAATTCGATAGAGAGATTTAATCCTCCTACACTGTCAGGATCGATGTATCCAATAACAAAAGCATATAATATACCAGCAACAGCTGTTATTGCAGCACTAATAAGCAAAGCAGCCAATTTTACTTGATGGGTTTTTATACCTAAAGATTCAGCTGCATCTTGATCTTCTCGTATAGCAGTTAAATAATATCCTATCCTTGCTTTTTGGACCTTATTAGCAAGGATAAGAACTACTAAAAGCAATCCTAAAGCAAGATAATAATAGGGAGCTTTATCATAAAACTGAAGAAAAAGGGGTTGCTGACCTTTAAAAGGAATTGATACGCCATTAGCACCCCCGGTAAAATTTTGAAAATGCAACAACAATATGCGTATAATTTCAGCAGAAGCAATTGTTGCTAGAGTAAAGTACGGCCCTCTCAAACGGAAGCAGGGATAACCAATAATTAGGGCCGCAATTATAGCTAATAGAATACCTAATAATCCACCTATAAACGGTGTTAGGTTTTTGTAAGTCACCAGTAATACAGCCGAGTAAGCACCGATGGCAAAAAAAGCCGAATGTCCCAATGATAATTGTGCTGCATATCCACTTATTAAATTCCAGCCCACACCAACAGCGGCAAAAATAAATATCATAATAAACACATGTACATAATATTGTTGACTAACGAGTAATGGATAAATTAAAGCGACCAGTAACATTAAAGCATAAATTAGATAACGATAATTAATTTTTTGTTTCATTATTAACGTACACTCCTCCCGAAAATACCGCTCGGGCGTAGAAATAAAACAAGGAGAAAAATAACGAAGGTACCTAGTTGGGATAGGTCTAAGGAGATATAGGTTCCTGTAAGGGCTTCTACTATACCTATAATCAATCCACCTAGGAGTGCCCCTGCTACACTTCCCATCCCACCAAGGACCACTACAATGAAGGCTGTTGTATTAAAAAGCACGCCTACGGTCGGGTAAACATAAAACATGGGTGTTAATAATGAACCGCCTATGCCAGCTAATACTATGCCTAGGCTAAAAGCAATAATGAAACTTTGATTAGGGTTAATACCTAATAGGCAAGCCACCTCGCGATTCTCAGCACAAGCACGCATAGCTCGTCCTAAATCAGTCTTATTTAATACATATGTTAAACCAATTATCATGCCCAGACCGATAACAAATGCTATTAAACGCGGTATCGGTATAGAAATGTGGGAAATATGAAGAGCAGCATCTTTTAATGGGGTAGCAACAGATTGGTAATCGGCTCCCCATATTATTAAAGCCAAATTTTGCAACAAGATTGAGAGCCCTAAAGTCAGAAGGATATAGGCCTCATCACCTTTTCCTACTACGCGTGATATTAGGATTTTATAAACTAAAAATCCTACGAAGAACATTAAGGGGCCAATAATTAATATGCCGGGATAAGGAGCAATACGAAATAAACTCGCAAGTATCCAGCTACCATACATCCCTAGCATTACAAATTCACCTTGAGCGAAATTAACAATACCCATGACACCAAAAATTAATGTTAAACCCACTGCTACTAAAGCATACACGCCACCGATCATCAACCCATTAATAATAGTTTGGATCAATGTATCCATTATATATCCACCTCAAAAAAGTGATTATAGGAGGGGAGAGCTTATCCCCCCTCCGCGTAATTAGCATTTATTACTTAGCAGGTTGATAACTACGAGTTGCATCACTTTCTGGAAAGACTGTTCTAGGTTTATTATCTTGCCACTGAATCATTACGGGGTGTACAGGGCTATTGAAGCCATTAGCATCGAATTTAACATGTCCTGGTTGCATTAAAGCGGGCATTCCCTTATTCACATCTAATTTAGCCAGCGCATCTCTTACCTTAATCGGATCAGCTGATTTGGCCTGTTCCATCGCTTCTGCTAAAAGCCAAACGGCAGTATAAGTTGGTCCTGCATGTTCTGTCATAAAGTAGCCATATTTCTTTTCAAAGCGTTCTGGAACTGCAGCAAGATCGGGATTAGAACTGATGTTTTTTGAATCCCAATTCCAGGAAGCAACACTAATAAATCCATTTACATTATTTCCCATTTCTTGACCAAAAGCTGGCCATAAGAAACCTGCACCACCACCGATAATTGGCATAGTTACATTCATTGCTTTCATAGTATTAATAATCAGTTTGGCATCAGTTGTATAGGCTACCGGGAAAAGTGCTTGAGCACCAGATCTTTTAATATCTGTTACAAGAGAGGAAGCATCTGTAAAACCATGAGGATAAGATTCATAAAGGGATATATTTAATCCTGCTTTTTGTGCGATATCCTTTACTCCTGCCGCTGTAGATACCCCATATCCGGAGTTTTCATAGACAACGGCGATATTCTTAATCCCAAGTTTGTATTTATCATTTAGCCACTTTAAAAATTCAACTTGCGTGCTACCGAACTGACTTCCTTTAGGTGCAATCTGAAAGGTAAATTTGTATCCTTGTTGAGTGATTTGATCATTTATAGAATTGGTAATAATAGGTATACGTGATTTTTCTGCTACAGGTAGGATTGGCATAGTAAGTGCAGTTATACCTGTTCCCACGGCCCCGGCAATTTTTTCGGTGCTAAATGTTCGTTCGGCCACTGAAGCCGCGCTTTTAGGATCGCTGGTAGTGTCTGATACAACCAGTTTTAATTTTGCACCTCCTAAGGCCTTTATTCTACCGGCGTTATTAATATCTTCAACAGCTAACTGAGCAGCATCAAGATCTTGTTTACCAGCATCCACATTACTGCCTGACAACGGATTTAGGAAAGCAATTTTTACTTCGTTTACCTTATTTCCTGTACCACCACAACCGGCTAACATCAACAACAATAAAGAAAGAATGGTTGCTAAAACTACTAATCTCTTGGCAATCTTTTTACGCATACATTTTTCCTCCTTGTTATTTATTAGTAAGGGCTTGTACCCTATACCAACCTAACCTTTAACCGTTTGAATTAATACATACTAGTATTTATAAAATCCCTCTCCAGATTTGCGACCTAAGCGACCGGCTTCAACCATTTTTTTCAAGAGTGGGCAAGGTCGATATTTAGGATCGCCAAGATTATCATATAATCCTTGCATGGTTGCTAAAACAATATCGAGACCGACGAAATCAGCTAGTTCAATTGGGCCCATAGGATGATTACAGCCATATTTCATTCCTGCATCAATATCCTCAGGTTTAGCTCCTTCCATTATACAAAAGATTGCTTCGTTAATCATAGGCACTAAAATCCGGTTAACTATAAAACCAGGATAATCAGGTGCATCAATACCCACTTTTCCAATTCGGTTCACCAAATTGGAAATAACCTTATAAGTTTCATCGGAAGTACTTAGGCCGCGAATTATTTCAACTAACTTCATTACCGGTGCAGGATAGAAGAAGTGCATTCCAATAACTTTATCTGGTCTTTTTGTTATTGCTCCTAATTGAGTTATCGATAAACCGGAAGTATTGGAGGCCAAAATTACATCTTTCGGCATTATAGGATCTAATTCTTTGAACAGGTTTTTCTTTGCCTCTAAATTTTCATTTATAGCTTCAACTACTAAGTCGTTTTTTGTTAAAGAAGATAAGGTAGCTCCTGTTGTTATCCTATTTCGTATTTGAGTGGCATCTTTTGTGGAAAGTTTACCTTTATCAATTGCCCGTTTTAGATTTTTTTCGATTGTTGTTAGGCCTTTTTTTAATTGTTCATCAGATATATCTACTAAAGTAACATTTAAATTAGCTTGAGCAAAGGTTTGGGCAATACCGGCCCCCATTAGACCGGCACCAACTACTCCTATATGAAATGGCTCCCTCATAATAATAACCTCCCAATAATTTTAAAGCTAAAGTACCATACCACCTCCTACATTGATTACTTCCCCGGTTATATATCCTGCTTCTTCGGAAGCCAGGAAAGCTACAAGGTTGGCCACATCCTCGGGTTTGCCCGCCCGGCCCATGGGAATTTTGCTGACCATAATTTCCCAGACCTTTTCCGGTACTCCCCTGGTCATATCGGTATCGATAAAACCCGGGCAAATGGCATTGGCAGTAATTCCTTTCCGGGCCAGTTCCCTTGCTGCTGTCTTGGTAAGGCCGACCACGCCGGCTTTGGAAGCGGCATAATTTGCCTGGCCTATATTTCCCAGCCAGCTCGCTGAAGCAATATTGATAATCCTACCTGTTCCCCTTTCCCGCATCAGCCGGGCGGCTACCTGCGTGCAGTTAAAAGTACCGGTAAGGTTTACCGCAATAACCTGATCCCACTGTTCCAGAGTCATCTTGTGCAACATGGCATCGCGATTGATGCCAGCATTGTTAACCAGGCAATAAAGGGTACCCATGTTCTCTTCTACGTATTTAAACATATTTTCTACTTCTGCACGTTCGGCAATGTTGCACTGATAGGCTACTGCGTCGCCCCCCCGGGATTTAATCTCGTTTACGACTGCATTGGCGTTGTCTATGATAACATCGGCTATAAGGACCTTCGCTCCTTCATCAGCCAGTTTGATAGCGATACCTTTACCAATCCCCCGGCCGGCGCCAGTGACAACGGCCACTTTACCTTCTAATCTTTTCATTATTATCCTCACCTTTATTGATATTTAGCGGGATAGACTTCTGGTCGTTAGCCAGGATTACTTTTTTGCGTTGATTATCTCTTTTAGTCCATATTTACCTTGTTTATAAATAGCGGAGCTGCCTATCCGTAGTGGTTCGGCAATCCGTGGGCGGAATTCCATCTGGGCCAGGACATCCTTTTCCAGGTCTATACCGGGAGCTATTTCCGCCAGTACTGGACCATCTTCCAGAAACTCAAAAACAGCCCTCTCGGTCACAAAATGTACTTTTTGTTTCTTCCGGCGAGACAAAGAACCACTAAAGGAGATCTGTTGCACCTGTTTAACTAGCTTTTTAATTTTACCTTCCTCAAGGATCTTTACTTTACCATCCATAAAAGCTACCTTGAGACCTCCAGTGGTAAAAGTTGAACAAAAAATGACATGCTTGGCCCCCTGGGTGATATCGATAAACCCGCCGGCACCGGCGGCGCGGGTACCCATTTTAGTAGCATTAATATTACCATCGGCATCCATTTCGCCGGCTCCCATGAAGGTGAAATCAGCCCCGGCTCCGGTATAAAAATCAAATTGGTCGTCGTGTCTGATTAAAGCATCGGTATTTTTGGCAATACCGAAATCAATACCCCCGGCTGGGATGCCACCATAGACCCCAGATTCCACAGTGATTGTAATATCGTCTAAGATGCCCTCTTCGGCAGCAATGGGGCCGACAACGTCATTGGGAATGCCAGTACCCAGATTGATGATGGCATCAGGTTCCAATTCCATCATAGCTCGCCGGCCGATTACCTTACGGATATTCAGCGGCAGAGGTTCTATTCTGGAAACAGGTACCCGTAAATCGCCACAGTAGGCAGGATCGAAAACCCAGCTGGAGGTTTGACGGTGATCCTCTTCGGGATTTTGACAGACGACGACGGCATCAACAAAAACTCCCGGGACAACTACCTGTTTGGAATGCAGGGTATGGGCCTGAGCTAACCTTTTTACCTGGCAGAAAACCTTACCGCCGAAGCGCTTAGCTGCCAGGACGGCCGGTAAAACTTCTAGCTTCATAGCCTCTTCTTCTGCAGTAATGTTTCCGTTTTCATCAGCCGTCGTTCCCCGGATGATTACGAAATCTATAGGGGGAATTTTATAAAGGAGGTACTCTTCGCCGTCAATGGTGACCACTTCGATCAGTTCTTCCAGGGGCTTGGTGCGGTCGTTCATTTTACCGCCTTCAATCCGCGGATCGACAAAGGTACCCAGACCGATTTTAGTTAATTTACCCGGCTGACCACAGGCGACACTGCGGTATATCTGCGCCAGCTGGCCCTGGGGCATGCAATATGCTTCTACTTTGTTGCTGCTAATCATCTCCATCCAGCGCGGTTGCAGGCCCCAGTGGGATCCGATGATACGCGTGACTAGTCCTTCATGAGCATAGTGCTGGATACCCCGGTCGCGGTTACTCTGGCCAGCGGAGTGGATTAGTGTCAAGTTCCGGGGATGGCCGGTCTCTAAGAAACGCTTTTCAATAGCCTTAAGGATTTCTTCACTGGCACTTACCAGGGTCATTCCCACTGAAGCAATTACTGCCCTGTCAAAGATTAATTTGGCAGCTTCTTCACCTGTCATAAAGTTGGGACGTTTCATAGCCTCACCCGATTTAATTAATTTTTGGGAGGAAAGTAGCCAAACCATGATTACAGGATAGCTACTCCATCGGCACGTAATGGTTTAAGTTATATTTTCAAAAACCGTAGCAATACCCTGACCGCCACCAATGCACATGGTAACGACACCATATTTAGCGTTGCGGCGTACCATCTCTTTTTGCAACTTAACCGTCAGGATTACTCCGGTGGCCCCAATGGGGTGACCCAAGGCAATGGCACCACCATTGACGTTTACTTTTTCTTCTGGTAACTCGAGGAGACGCATAACGGCAATGGACTGGGAGGCAAAGGCTTCATTTAGTTCGAAGAGATCAATGTCATCCAGACTCAATCCTGCCTTTTCTACAGCTTTTTTTGTTGCCGGGGCCGGACCGATACCCATAACATCAGGATCAACGCCAGCTACTGCCTGGCTACGAATTAGCAACAAAGGCTTAACACCAAGTTCGTTGGCTTTTTCAGCCGACATTACAACTACGGCTCCGGCGCCATCGTTGATACCAGAGGAGTTACCCGCAGTAACTGTGCCACCTTCTCTGAAGGCAGGTTTTAACTTTGCCAGTTGCTCCATGGTGAGGCCAAATCGGGGATGTTCATCCTGGGCAAACATTTTGGTTTCCCGTTTGCCGGCAGGGACTTCTATTGGCAGGATTTCCTCAACAAATTTGCCGGTCTTGATGGCTGCTTCAGCTTTACGCTGGCTATTTAAAGCAAATTCATCCTGTTCTTCCCGGGAAATCTTATAACGTTCTGCAATATTCTCGGCCGTAACCCCGTTTGGATACGATCCCAGAGGCCAGGTTAAAATGGTAAGCAAACCATCTTCAAACTGGCCATGACCAAAACCGTAACCGTAACGGGCTTTACGCACATAATAGGGTAGCTGGTCCATATTCTCAGTGCCGCAGGCGACGACAATTTCGGCGTTACCGCTTTGGATTTCCTGAACGGCGCTATTGATGGCCTGCAAACCTGACCCGCACTGGCGGTTAACGGAGTAAGCCGTCGTTTCCAGGGGAAGTCCGGCCTTTAAAGAGCACATCCTGGCAATAAAGCCACTCTCGGCTACCTGACCAACATTACCAACAATAACCTCGTCAATCTGGTTGCCTTCCAGGCCTGCTTGTCGGACGGCTTCTTTAATAACTATAGCCCCAAGATCTGCCTGGTGAATATCCTTTAGACTACCACCTTTAGTTCCTACTGCTGTACGAACACTACTAATAATAACGACATCTTTCATTTCAAGAGCCCCCTTTATGTGTTAAAAACGCTACCAAATCTGGATATGCTTTTTGTTTACTGTTTCCGCAGGAGCTTTTTGATGATTTTACCATTGGCGTTCTTCGGCAGCTCTTCTACAAAATCAACATATTGTGGTACTTTATATTTGGCCAATCTATTTCTTACCCATTCCTGAATTTCAGACCCAGTAATGCTGCCGGGCTGGGCAGGTACTATTACGGCTCTGGCAACCTCCCCATAAATTGGATCGGGTACACCAACGACGGCTACTTCTTTAACCTGTGGGTGGGAATAGATAACGTTTTCTATTTCCAGTGAATAGATTTTTTCACCACCCCGGTTAATCATATCTTTGACCCGATCCAGAATATATACATAACCTTCACCATCTATACGGGCTATATCACCGGTTCTAAACCAGCCATCACGAAATACCCTGGCAGTAGCCTCCGGGTTATGCCAATATCGTTCAGCAACCATTGGACCACGGATACATAACTCTCCCTCACCGGTGCCGGTTATGTCATTACCATTGGTGTCGATTATCTTGCAATCAGCTATCGGTATGGGCAACCCGGAGGTGCCAATATGGGGGCTTGTTGCTACATCACCGGGAAACAGTGTCGCCGGAGAGCTGGTTTCCGTTAACCCATAAACAGTGTGAAACTCCAACTGGGGAAGCCATTTCTTTAACTCTTTTATAGTTCTAACCGATATTGCCCCGCTACCACAGGCAGCTTTACGCAAATTTGGTAATAGGTAATTGCCATACCCGTCCTCTAGAAGCATGATATAGACTGTAGGGGAGGCATGAAAGAAAGTAATATTATTTCTCTCTAACATTGCCAGAGTTTCCTCAGTATTGAAGAAAGAGAGCAGATACACAGTACCACCAATATGCATAAATAGAAGGAAAAGAGCGGCTAAGCCAGTAATGTGGAAAATTGGAACAGCAATTAAGGTGGTATCCCAGGAGGTTAATTGTAAGGTGCGCTCGTAGCTAATAATGCTTTGGAGAAGATTAAAATGGGTCAAGTAAGCACCTTTGGGATATCCGGTAGTTCCTGAGGTATACATAATAACTGCCCCATCATCCTGGGAAACAATGACCGGGGGTATTATAATCCTCGTAAAAACCTCAGCAAAGGGCGTCATGGTAGCGTTACCAAAAATAGCGTTAAAATTACGTTTAACAGGTTTTGTGGCTATGATAACTTCTACCCTGGTCTCATTAAGGAAAGGCAGGATATTTGGTAACCAATCCGGGTTAGCTATTATAATCCTTGCGCCGGAATCCTGAAGCATAAATTTTAATTCTGTAGCTTTTAGTTTAGTGCTCAAAGGTGCTGCTATTGCTCCCAGGTACATGGATGCATAAAATCCCACGCAAAATTCAATGCTATTAACCATTAACAGGGCAATAACATCACCCTTTTGGACTTGAAATCGTTTCGCTAAACCGCTGGCAAATTTCTTTATTTCTTCCTCGAGTTCATGATAAGTTAATGATTGGTCACCTGTCTTTAGAGCCACCTTATCAGGGTATTTAGCGGCATTTTGCATAAAATCCTGCCATAAATTTTTGACCTTAGTTTTATAATAGCGGTACCCAATACCGTCAAGCTTTTGGGTTATTATATCCTTTTCAGCCGAATTAAACCACTTGCCATAACCAGAAACAGCCATCATAAGTCCCTTCTATAGTTGGATTTACCTTATTTAAATTAATTATTAATGACCTGGCTTATATACGGTGGTACTCTCACGGATAATCAACCTGGGGGTAAATATAATACGTTTTGGCGCACCTATTTTACCCTTCATTCTGTCTATTAAAACCTCGGCGGCCGTCTGACCCATTTCATACTGGGGCTGGCGAATAGTAGTTAATTTGATCCTGGCCATGGAGGCCAGCGCTATATCATCATAACCGATAATACTAATGTCATCAGGAACGTCCCTGCCCATTTCGATAAGGCCCTCAATAAGCCCCAGGGCCATGAGATCGTTTCCACAAAAAACGGCAGTAATCTCTGGATGAAGTTTCAAGAATTCCTTTGCAAATTTATGACCGGCTTCCATCTGCAAATTGCCGTAGACTATTTTGTCTTCGCTTATTTCAATATCATAATGTTTTAGAGCATCAATGAAGCCGCGTAAACGGTCGCGGGTAGCACTGGAGTTTCTGAAGCCAGCCAGGTGGGCAATATTACGATGACCTAATTTAAAAAGATACTCTGCGGCCCTGTACCCTCCCTCATAATTATCAACGGAAATAACATCTGTTTCTACAGAAGGAAGATAGCGATTTAATAAAACCACCGGACACTGTAACTTTTCAAGTTGCTGCACCAATGCTTCGGTTTCCATGGCAGTAATCATAATAATGCCTGCAAAACCATGCTCGTCTGCCGTCCGGATGTAGACTTCCTCTTTTTCCGGGTCATAATCGCTATCGCAGACTACAACCATATAGCCTTCTTGATTTAGTACATCTTTTACAGCACGAGTTAATTCCGCATAGAACGGGTTACGGATATCACCGATTATAAGAGCAACAATATTGATTTGCCCGGTAACCAGGCCCCTGGCAATGCGACTTGGGTGATAACCTAGCTCCTTGATAACGCTTTTTACTAGCTCCCTGGTTTTGGGATCAACATTGGGATGGTTCGTTAAGACGCGGGAAACAGTTGAATTAGAGACTCCACTTTTTTGGGCAATATCTTTGATTGTTATACGCATCTTTTTCATCCCTCGTGGTAACGGTTCCATGATTATAATAAAACAACAACCGCCGGTTGTCAAGTGTTTTTTAATAAGAACTTAACATGCATAAAGCCCCTTTAACAGGGGCCTTATCTTCACCGGGCTGCATCTACGATGCCTCTAATTTGAGCATCCACTTGATTGGCTACTTCCTTCAGGTCGGCCTGGGGGAAGAACTCGGCCAGCATGGTAGGCCGCAAGGCGCTGATGTAGGTCTTACCCTCCCTGGTGTAGACGTTCACCTTGCAAGGCATCATCAGGCTGATCATCACGTCCCTGGCCAGGACTTCGTGGGCGTAGCGGGCATTGCAGATCTCAATGATTTTTAGCGGCTCAGAATCGTAGCCTTTGCTCTTCAGGGTGGCCTGGACGTCATGGACATGCTGGACCTTCATGCCCTGGGCGGCAGTGGCCTCTTCGACGGCTTTAACGGCGGCTGCAAAATCCTTATCTGTAGTGACGGTATAGCTGAGGTCTTGCTGTTCCATGGTAATACCCCTCCATTGAAATGTAAAGAATGCCCTTTAAAGTCTGTCTTTCATGGCTTATTACTATGATACTAATCATTATATACGCTGTCAATAGGTATAGGGGAGCTTTGGTAAAGGCAATACTCTAGAAACGTTAAGAAATTGAGCGCGAAAAAAGGATAGGTTCTTTCATGGCCTTCATGACCAGTTCAATACGGTTAGCGTCGGCGGCGGCCACCAGTTTAATGGCTTGAGCCTCACCTTCAGCCCTTTTAATTAGAGTAGGAACCTGTTACGTCCATGTCCGGCGTGCTAAAATATAAGTAGCGTGAAGACAGGCAAGGGAAGTTGTTCCGGGCGTAAGTCCCGGTCTGAACGTTCTAACCTGGTGGGAAAAGGGGGGTATCCTTGCTTTTTACCGGCCTGCAAACAAAAAAAGGGCCTGCTCCCATTGTTGTCGCCGCACCCCACGACGGGGATGATACCGACGGCTTTTCCGATGGCAACAGTGGCCTGATTGCTGCGCGCCTGGCGGCGAAACTAGGAGCGCGGCTGGTCCTGGCCCGCAATTTACGCCGCCTGGTGGATGTCAATAAAGACCCGGAAAGCATTTCTAATCCCCGCCTGGCCGCCTGGTGCCACCGTTACCAGCAGCATATCTTTCGCCCTCTCCCCCTGCTGGTGCTGGAGATCCACGGGCACATCAGCGGTAATTTTGACCTGGAGATCTCTACCGGTTACCAGTTTATTGACACTCCCTTTCGCCGGCGCCTGGAGCTTTACCGCCAGGACCTGCAGCAGGCTATTGATAAAATATGGCGTCCCGGCGGGCCTTTAAAAGATGTCAAAAAGCCTACCCTGGGAGTTTTCCCCCTGGACCAGGATGTCAAATTGAAAGCTACCCGCACTTATACCTTTCGCCTGGTCCGGGCCTTGCGTTTGCTGGGTTACCCCTGCTATGGCCTGCATGTGGAGATCGCCCGTTACCTGCGCCTCGTGCCGCCGGAGGGACTCGCTATTCACGCCGCTGTAGTGGCGATTCTCAGTACCGGTCTTAAGCACTTTATTCCCAGGTTATCTATTATTAATCGTAATCGTTTTACCATGACAAAATGAAAAACTTAGGCATCATCACCTGGCGCCGGTACCTTAACCGCTTTTCGCCAGGGCGATAAGGCTGCGCAGCGCCTGGTAGGTCTCCAGGTAATCGGTACCCGTATAGACCACAGTAACAGCGTTGAGGCGCCGGCTGCGGGGCAGGATAGCAGCCGCCGCGGCCCGGGCCGGGTCGTTAAAGACGATGGTTACCGTAGCCGGTGCTGGTGCAGGCAGGGGTTTGAGGTTTTTCTTCTCCAAGGCCCGGGCTATTCCCTGCAGGAGTTTCTCTTTAACCTGGCGGGGGGATAAAGAGCGGACGGCGTGGTAATTAAGGGCCTCTTTGACGATTACCACTTCTACTTCTCCCAGCAATTTCCTGGCCTCGCCAGCCAGGACCTGATCCCCGCTGACCATAACCACCGGCACGCTGAAATAACCGGCCAGCAGGGCGTTCAGGCCCAGTTCGCCCATTTCCTGCCCGTTGACTTGCAGGCGGTGGACCACGTCGCTGTAGGTGTGGGCCAAGACCCCTGGGCTGCCGGCCCGGGCGTGGTAACCCAGAAAACAGGCAGCTGTAAAGCCCCGCTCGATACCCTCCATCATGCCCAGCTTTTTCGGCGTACCGCTGATTAACTGGGCACCGGGATGCAGGTTTTCCGCCAGGAGGTTACGCATTCCGCCGTGGGCGTCATTGACGTAGACGGTAGTGGCCCCGGCCTTTAGGGCTCCTTGGATGACGGCATTAACTTCCGCCGTCATTAACCTCTGGTAGCGGATATACTCCCCTCCCCCACTGGCTTCGACCTGCTGCCAGGCGCAAACACCGGCTACTCCTTCCATATCAGCCGATATGTAGACGCGCATCTCCATTACCTCCCCTGTTAGAATTATATGGAAGCTGTTCGCCGGTTAGGCGACCATGCCGCTGGCGGTAACACAGAAGCTGAAAATGTAAGATCGGCAATGGTTTAAGTAATGATTTTATATGTAGGAGGGCCGACCGGCCCTAGGAACAGCTCCTTCAAGCCTTCTGGATATAGCGGTAACCGAGTCTGGTAATGTGGTAGCCGATGGTTTCCAGGTTCATTTGCGGTAGATTATAGGTCACGGTCACCCGCCGGTGCCGGGGGATAATATTTACGCCCACTACACCCGGCAGGCTCCGCAGGGTATCGCCAATTTTTTGGCAATCCTCTTCGGTCTTCATGTCGGTAATAATCAGGGTTATGGTGACCTGCCTGATCTGGGGGGAATAACCGGATTGCAGCTCGCGAAATTGTTTTCCTGCTAAAACATTCATAGCCTGCTGGCTATACCAGCTCATAATGAGTCCCTCCCTTTATTTTCTCCCTTGCGATGGTAGCGGCTTGCCACCATGATGGGTTACCTGCCTCGACCCAAGTCTCCTTTCGCCTGTACCCGCCAGCCCCTTACTTGGCTCGGATTTTGAAACCTTCTTGACGGGGGTATTGGCCTTGCCATCTTGGAATCACATTGTCAGTTTAGTGGGCCACCGGCTCACCGGCTCCCGCTTCAGGGGCTCAGGCGCCGGAACTCCACCCCTTTCTGAAGCAGCAGGTAATCGATAAAGGACGGCGTGATCCTCTCCGGGTCGTAGATGATTTTTACCAGGCTACCGCCCTGCTGGGGCAGCTGGATCTCCCGGACCAGGGCAGCCAGGGTATAATAAACAGTTTCCCGGATGGTTGGGGTTTCCATATGGGGTATAACGTAGGTAACTTCCTGGTATGGCTGTGGTTGAGATTTTTCCTGGCGGGCATCAATCCACATCCTTACCTTGCGTTCCATTCTTTCCTCACCTCCAGAGATGGCACCGGCTTGTTCAGCAATAAGGCCACGCACCGGGGTCAATGCCGTGTTCCCGGCCAGTCACTTTCCCTGCTGTATATCTTATGCGCTCGTCTGCCTGTTGTCAGCCTGAAAAAGTGTTAGCAAAATAACCCAGCTTGTAACCCGGCCTAATTTCCCAGGTTCATCCTACCCTTCGATGGCATATGCTGTAATAGTGATTCTAGGAAATGAGGGGTGAAAGATGGCTAAGATTTTGTTGGGGAGCACCCCCCTGTCTTCAGGGGAACTGGATGATTTGAGTAAAGCCCTGTTACCGGGCCTCTGCCGCAGTATGGCTATTAGTTTCATGGAAGACGAAGCTGGGAACCTGATTTTGGAACCGCCCTTGGGTAACAGGATGATCGTTTTACGTCCCTTGCCCGGGCCGCCGGAGCAAGAGCTGAACCTCCTTTTGACTACCCTGAGCAAGGAGTTAAAGGGACAGGGAGCTAATGTTTTAATCGTGCCGGCCGGGGCCAGTGATGGGCAGCTCTTTCGTCTCTGGCAGACTCAGGTTCTCTTTGCCTTCTCCCAAAATGAGGCTCCGGGAACTATGCCTGGGCTTCGCTTCTTTTACGCCCCCGGGAAAAAGGAAGCAAGCCTGGGTTTGATTGCGGCTTTGGTGCGGGCCATGTTGAGTACAGGGGATCCTCCCACTTATACTATCCCCGGTACCTGGGAGCATTTTAAAAACTTCCGCTATCGCCGGCTGCTGAACAATGCCGGCGTGCCTTCGGTTTTAATTGAATTCTGCCGGGTTGACTTGAATCCGGCTTTTGTCCACCACCTGTCAGCCTGGCTGGTCAATGGTCTGATTCAGTATTTCCAGAGACCAGTTGAGGAAGCAACGATAAGCAAACTCCAACCGCTGTTACATCGCCTCCAGGATAGCCTTACCCTATCAGGTTCGCCGGACGAAGGAGCTACCGATAAGGTCAAGGGGGAGGACGGGGAACTGCCGGTGCGGGCCAGGCAGGCCGCCAAAGGGTCTGCCGAGGTAGCGGCACCAGCGGTAACGGCACCTGCAGATCAAGCACCGGGGGTTACCAGCGCTTTCCAAGAGAACAGGGCAACAGCTGAACAAGAAACCACTGCTAAGGATAATATCGCTACGATTATGGTTGGTGAACTTAACGTCGGTGAAAAGGTTACAGCTCAGGAGAACCGCATGGAGAACGTTTTAGCAGAAGAGGCTACACCTGACGGCATCACCATTGAGAGTAGTGCCACCAGGGAAGGCGCTATCGTTAGAACAGCTACCGAGGAAAAGGAGGAGATTTCCAGGAAGCAGCTACGCGTAAGTACTCCAACGGACGTAACGGCAAGCCAGGGAACTGGGCAACAAAGGGGGAAGCAGCAGTCTGATAAAGTAAGCGCAGCACCGGCCCAAGCATCTAAGCCATCCGCCCCAATACCCATAGAGGATCAGGCCGTAGCTGTTTCTTCCGGCACCGGGGCTCAGGCCAGAACGACCATTGGAGGTACAGTCCTGTCCCGCCCGGCCAGGCACCGCCACCGGAGCAATTCATTTGCCCCTCCCGGTGATGGGCCGGTATTTGTCTTCCAGCGGCCGCCGGAAATTGCCCGATTCCCCTCCTTTTTCCCCCAAGATGTGCTGGAACGAATGATTCCCACAGCGGTACAGAGCACCTTTTTAACCGGGCAACAAGCTAAAATGGGAACTCCAACCCTAACCTCGACCAGATCTACCTGGCAGGCGCCGCTACAGAAACAACCGGCCCAACTTGACCGGCAACCCGTTGGCCACCCTGAACCTCTTATGCCCCAAGCCCCCCCCGTCCTATCACCAGAACCGGTGGCGGTTAACCTGGGCGAGACTAAACCGGCAACCAGCATTGCACCAGATGAAGACAATGACACCACCCTGGTAGAGCTCAAAAGATTAAGGACTGCCATCCTGACTTCGGAACAGTTGTTGGAACCTACACGAGAACCCCAAAATGGCGAAGCACCGTCAATTTGACGGTGCTTCTTTCTGACGCGCCGGGGCTGCTACCTGGAGTTTTGTTGCACGCGATGTCTGGTAGAAAGAAGGGGTGCTGCCAGCGTTGGCCAATCCGGCTAGAAGCACTGGGCCGGTGGTGCTGGTGGACAGACACCGGGGGCCACCGCGCAGGGAGCCGGGACGCAGAAGCCGTAGCTGGGTACCAGGAGCTGGACGGTGAGGACGGTCTTGATAACTACGCAGACCTGGAAGTCGCAGGTAACGGTTATGGTGCCAACTCCCACGGCCGAGACCACGCAGTTGCAGAACAACAGGGTGCTTTCGCTACAGTCAACGGCAACACCATCGGGGGCGCAGAGGGTGACGACCTTGGTAAAGGTAAAGACCCGGTTGGCCGTTTGGGTCGGTGCATTGGGGTTGGTCAGGGTAATCGGTACGGAGACTACCAGGGTTAAGGTGGCAAAATTCCCTGTTGTGGTGACTTTATTAATAACACTACAGGAGATAGAGCTACCGGTGGTCAGGGCACAGGGGATGGCCTGCCCGACAGTAAAGGTGCCGGTCGCAAACTCCCCGCCGACGCCAGTGGTTACAGTCGTATCCCGGCTGCGGCTTTCAACTTGGAAACAGCTGTCATAGACTTTGTCGACCATGATGCACTCGATGCGGGTCGGGGGCGGGCAGCCCTGGGGCGGGCACACGCCTGGGCCAATTACTTGCTGCTGGATGCTGACTTCATCAGCCATGCTTTTTTACCTCCCTGGGGCAAAGTTTTACTGGTTATTGCCTGGTATATAATATTGAACTCACCGGGTAAATGTTACCTGCCGGCTTAATTAAAACTGCAGTCGAAAGGTGGCCCCAGGGCGGGCAGATGCCGATCAGAATCAATATTTTTCTTACCAGTATAGCATATGCATTGATTAGGTGCCTTTGGCCCTTACAGGGGGTGAGATAATGTTTACATCTCTGGTAACTTTGGAAGATAGCTGGCAATTGGTTTGCCACGAGGGGATTTTAAGATACAGGTATACGGCCACCGGCCAGCCCATGGTCAACTTGCAGTCTTATAAAGCGGCTATTGATCACTCCGGCCGCCTGCATATTGTTGTTACTTTACTTGATGGCCGGTTGATTTACGCCCGCTGGCAGGGCCAGCGCTGGGTAAGCAGCGGCCTGCCCGTGGCTGGCACCCTCCTGCTCCTGACCTTGGATAGCCTGGGTCACCCGCACCTGTTGCTGACTGGCTCCCGGGGCAGGGCGACCCATCACCTTTGTCGCAACGATAACCACTGGCGGCAGCAGGTTTTGCCCTTTCACCTGGCCGGCCCGCCTTTATTACTTAAACCTCTGCCCCAGGGTAGATTATTTCTTGCCGGTCAGGAGGCTGGCAAGGGCAAAGGCCACGTGCTGGTTACAATCTATAACCCGACCACTGCCTGGCAAGCGCCGCAGATTCTCCTGGATACAGAACTAGCGGTCCAAAGATACGGCTACTGGTATCAGAGCCATTTGTATTTATTATCCTGGCGGCAGCAAGAATCCGGTTACCAGCTGCATTTAATAAAAGTTAATTCCGCCGATAACACTATCCTGTCATCCTTGTCTCCGGGGGTAGTAAACGATCTGCCTGACGATCGACCGGTTCTCATCGGCCAGGGTGATACTCTTCTTTTTATCTGGACCTCCAGTAATCGCCTGGCCTATTGCTTTTCCCAGGATAACGGGCACAGCTGGTCATCGCCCCAGAGTGCTTATTTCTTTTTTCCGGCACGAATAAGACTAGTTGAGGGGCCGGACGGCCCCTCGACCGAGCAGGTAGCTTTTACTAAGATCAGCGGTCTGGAACTCGACTGGCCCCTGCTAATTAACTTTAAACCTTTATTTTCCTTGTGCAAGGCAGTCCTAACCCAACAGGCTGGTGGGAAGTCTTCTTGGAAACAATAAGGAGAATCACCTGGTTAGTTGGGGATACAGATACCTGGCCGGGATAAATCAGGTTCGGGTCTTTGACCTGGGGATTGGCCGCCATCAGGGCCGCCAGGCTGACATTAAACTTCTGGGTGATAGTGTGACTTCATCGTTATTGCTTCTTGATCCAGGCAACCATCTGGTCTCCGAGATATGGGCATACTCCCTTTTTCGGTTAACCCTCTATACCGCTTGCATATTACTGGCAGAAATCTGCACTGTAGTAATATGAGTAATATGCCGGGCCAGGAGACTGTCTTAGATAATGATCGGGAAGACAACCCCCAGGAATAGAGGACCAAAGAAGAAGGGGAACCTGCGGGCGGCACCGATTAAAAAGACCGGATCGCCACCCATCGCACCATCCATCATATGATGACACATCATCATGCCATGGGCCATGGGCATCATTTCAACTACCTTAAACTTTTCCATCTCGTGGTACCGTACCATGAGGGCTATATGGTCCATGCCAAAATGCCGGGGGTCGGGTAGATCTCGAGCGACGACAAGCAGCTCCCGCTTTTCAATATCAATCATCCCCATACCCATCGCTCCGGGGCAATGGTGGGTGGGATGCATCATAAAACAGTGGCGCCGGTGATGCATCGGTGGCATGATGGGGATGCAAATACGCTGGCCGGGATAAATCAAATTGGGATTAGTTATCTGCGGGTTAGCTGCCAGGATTTGTTCCACGGTGGTACCAAACATGCTGGCAATGCCGTTGAGGGTATCGCCGGGCTGGACGATATAAATAAAGCCGTTAGGACAGGATGCGGGTGAAGGTTTAGCCGGGATACAGAGTACCTGGCCGGGGTAGATAAGGTTCGGGTCGGCTACCTGGGGGTTAGCAGCTATGAGAGCTTCCAAGCTGACGCCAAAGCGCTGGGCAATGAAATACATAGTATCACCGGATTGGACGGTGTACAGGAAGCCATTGGGACAAGGTGGTACCATATGCTGGGTTTCCACGCCGCCCGTGGCCGCTGACTCCACCTTTTTAACTTCCTCACTCATAGAACTGGTCTCCTCCCTTTATTAGCATAAAATGCTAGTATAAGGTATGAAGCCGGCTGGTCAGGGGTGACAAAAAGCGCCCCTACCGGGCGCTGAAATTTTAGAGGTGCTTGCTTATTCCCGTTTAGAAACCAGGGTTGGGTATTTATCCCTAACATAGCTTAAATTTCAGGTAATCCCGCAGCCTGGTGGTCGGCCAGCCTAACAGCGAGGTGCATGTGGCTAGCCAGGTTGCATAATACTGGCGGCATATAGTCCGAAGCGGCTGAGTATGGCAGTGCGGCGATGGCCGGGGTAGCTACGCGAGATATCTATATTTACTAGATTTAATAGCGCATCCTTACGACTGGGAAACGATCCGGTAAAACAATCCCGGCCTTCTTGACCAAGGCCGCCGCCCTAGCCTGGGCCTGGTCCAGCACCTCTTCTTCATTGACCGTCAGGACCTTTTTATCGCGCATTAACCAGCGGCCGTCGCACATGGAAGACTCCACATTGCTGGCGTGCATGGCATAGACCAGGTTGGCGATAGGATCGTGAAGGGGCAAACTACCGGCGCTCCGGGGGTTAATGATTATCAGGTCGGCTTTCTTGCCGGGTTCCAGGGAGCCGATCTCCTTATCCCAGAGGAGGCAGCGGGCGCCGTCGATGGTGGCCATCTCCAGTACCTTTTCGGCCGGCAATATTTTCGGGTTCAAGTTGCGCCCCTTGTGGATCAGGGTAGCCAGGTACATCTCGTCAATCATGTCCATCCTGTTGTTGGAAGGCGCGCCGTCGGTACCAATGGAAACGGTAATCCCCTTGGCGATCATTTCCGGTACCCGGGCAAAGCCCAGGACCCGCATGGCTGCCGCCGGGTTATGGGAGACCTTGACATCGTACAATAGGAAAAGGTCGATCTCCTTTTCCGTCAACCAGACGGTGTGGACGGCCAGAAAATTGGCATCCAGGACCCCTAATTTTGCCAGGTGCTCCACCGTGGCGTGGCCGCGTTCCGCTCTGGCAAAGCGCACCTCATCATTAATTTCGGCAACATGCATATGGACGCCGACGCCGTATTTATCGGCCAGGTCCTTGGTACGTTTGATTAGTTCATCGGAATTGTTGAAGATCGTCCGCAGGCCGAACCATACTTTTATGCGGCCGTTGGCCTGGCCGTGCCAGCGCTTGATATGTTCCTCCTGTTTCCGCAGGGCGTAGTCGGTACTCTCGCGCCATTTGGGCGGCAGACCTTCGCCGCAGTCCATGGTCGAACGGGCTAGGATCCCCCGGAGGCCTATTTCCTCTATGGCCCGGCCCATACCGTCGACTTCCTGCCCACCGGGCTCGGCAAAGGCCGTCACCCCGGAATGGATTAGTTCCAGGCAGCAGGCCAGGGAGGAAATATAGGAATCTTCTACATCCATGCTGCTTTCATAGGGCCAGATGCGCTCGTGGAGCCAGGTCAGGAGGTCAACGTCATCCCCCAGGCCCCGCCCCAGCTGCTGGGACAGGTGCACGTGGGTATTGACCAGGCCCGGCAAAACGATTTTGCCAGTGGCGTCTATTATTTCCGCGCCCGGTTGGATAAGCTCCGCCGGCACCTGCCCCACGGCAAGGATTTTATCCCCTTCCACCAGGACATCGCCGCCGGCAAACACCTGCCGGAGCGGGTTCATGGAAACTACGTAGCCGTTTTTGATGAGCGTCTGTGGCATTGTTGTAGAGCCCCCTAATTTTCGTTTAGATTACTCGGTAGCTAACACCGGGTCTGCCAGAGCCATATCGTAGACATTAACTAACTAATAAACCCTCGATATCACCACGGCCAAATTTTATGCCTGCAAATTCCATTGCTAAATCCCCTCCTTAATATTGTCATCTTAGATTAGTTAAGCCTCTTTTTACTTCAGTTTTTACCTGTACTACAGGAGGAATGATTAAATTGAGGACGACGGCCGATAGCGCGCCGACAGCAATTCCTGAAGAAACCAGGTAATTAATAAAATTAGGCAAGCTATACAGTAAATCTTTAGGCATCAGAGTAGCCGCGAGGGTTAGTAGAATCGGCAAACCTACTACCAGCATATTGCGTTCATCGAGTTCCACCTGGCGCACTACCCGGAAACCATTCATAGCGATGACCACACATACTACCCCGAAGACGCCGTTAATCACTGTACCTGGTATGCAAGCTATGACATTCATGAGCTTGGGAATCATCCCTAAAATTATCAGGATAATTCCTCCAGCTATAATAGCCCAACGGCTGCCTACCCCAGTGATGGCGATAATACCGGCATTGGTGGAATAACCAGTTACCGGGGTACCACCAAAGAAAGAACCCAGAAAGCAACCAATCCCTTCCCCAACTGCGCCTCCGTTAAGACGGGTATCATTCAATTCGGCATCAGTAACTGCTGCAACAGCAAACCAGGTTCCGGTTGTTTCCACCAGAACGACAAAATAGATGAATATAAGGGTCAAAACAGCATTGAAATCAAACACCGGCACTCCAAAAGGCAATAATTGCGGCAGAGCAATCCAGGGGGCTTTGGCTACGGGACTAAAATCGACACTACCAAATAAGGAAGCAGCGAGGGTACCTCCAGCTAACGCTAGAATAACCGACGCCAGCCGAATAAACCGGCCATACCCCTGTAACCTGGTTCCAAGTATTACAAAGAACACTAGCAAGGCAGCTGATATAAAGGCGATCAGACCATTTATGCCGGCACTACCAGAAGCTGTATAAATACTTTGCAAGGCAATAGGCATCAAGGCGATGCCAACAACAATAATTACAGTTCCGGCGACTATTGGCGGAATAAAAGCTTTAATTATACGACCCAGTAATCGTAAGGGATAGCCTAAAATAGCGATAATCAAGGCCCCCGGCATCAGACTGCCGATCATTGAACTTAAACCGAGGCTTTTACCTATAGCTGCCAGGGCACCAAGAGGTACGTAAGATGGCCCCTGCATAACCGGCAAGCGCATTCCCACACCAGCTTGAATTAAAGTCGCGATACCGGCGGCAATAAAGGTCATTTCGATAAAAAGGGCAGTGTGAGCAGTATCCAGGGATAAAAGTCCCGCCAGGATAATAGGTACAATATACAAATCCATAGCCAGAACATGTTGCAGCCCCAGAACAAATGCCTGCACGATATTTAATTTGTCGTCTATCCCCACCAGTAGATTTACTTCCTTATTTTTACTCATACGATCACCCCTTTAATTACTCCACCATCAGTACAGGGTCGATGACTTTTTGCTGCAATACGTAGATAAAACCATGATCGGTAATGGCATACTCGGGAATGGTAGCCATGGTCCAGGCACCCAAGTCGCTCAGGAGACCCAGCACGAGGAAGGGAACCGCATAGATTGTTTTTCACCTCCAATTGATTAAATAATAAGTTCCTCTGGGAATATGATGCTACTACATTGATTACCCCCTTCCATTTTGTTATTGTACGTTAAAGATAACAATGTAGTTTATAACGAACACTATAATTGATTCGCCTTATTTTTGTTTTTTCCTGCTCGGCTAGATAAAAATATTTATTTTTCTATCATGACTTTGAAGTTGGAGGCTAGGTAAGGATTAGTTTATAAAAGAGCCTGAGACAGTCTATTGCTCCTATCTCAGGCTCTTTGCCATAATTATATATTATACCTATGCTATATTATTATATTTAAAACAAAGATGGGGTGGCGACTATTAAAAACCTGGCTTCTGTTTCTTTTGAAGGATTAAACCAGCGGTGGGGAATGGTACACGGATAATAAAGGCTGTCACCTTGCTCAAGGTCATAATTCCTAACTCCCTCAAGTGAGTATTGCAATTGCCCCTCTAACACATAGATAAATTCTTCACCCGGATGGGATATGGGTTTACCGGAATCGGCATGTGGAGGAACACTGATTAGAGCCGGCTCCATCTGAAAGTTGCGTCCCTGAGCAAGGAATTCTTCAATTAGATCTCCTGTCGGCGTAGTGTTGCGAATCAACCGCTGGCGTTCATCATGTTTTACCAGGCTGATCCTGTTGTCCAGATCATCAAATAAAAAGGAGATAACAGATATACCCAGGGCCTCAGCGATAGCCTTCATGGTTAAGATATTAGGGATTGATTTTCCGGTTTCAATCTGGCTAATGGCGCTGGGCGATAACCCGGCTAACCGCCCCAATTCCCGAACCGATAAGCCCTTGGCTAAGCGATGTGCCTTAATGGTGGCTCCTATTTCCAATGACAACCTGCTCTCTCGTAGTTAAAAGTATTTTACAATGTTTAGTATAATGTATAGAGGCGGTTATGTAAAGACCTACTTTAACACCCGCGGGGTTTTCCTTTTACCGATCACGATATTATTCTTTCCCTGGGCTTTAGCCCCATAGAGGGCCCGGTTGGCCAGGCGGATCATTTTTTCGGTACTGGCAGGCCAGCAATGGTTGTATGTAGCTATACCACGCCCTACTGCTGCCTCCTTACCCGCCAGATCCCTGGCGGTTTTGGCCACGCGTTGCAGGCAACGATCACCTTCCTGATGGCCCAGGGTATCGTTTATTATCTTGAAGTCGTCGAGATCCAGAAGCAGGATTGATAAGGGTTTATCCTGCCGGCGGGCTTCGGAAAAGGCTCCTTAAAAAAAGGTTTCAATCTGCCGGCGGTTATAAACGCCGGTCTGCCATCTTTGCAAAAAATAACCCCCTTAACTAGGATTATTTGACACCGCCGGCATAATTCCTACATTACACCTCGCCACCGCCAAATATTGTCGGTCTAAAATAATTGGGTCGTGCGGCTGAGCAATGCCGCGGGATATAGTGGGTGGGAAGCCCATCTGGTAAGGTCTAGCCAACCGCCAGTAGCCAGCCTTGGAGCCTGTAGGGTAACCGGCAGGTTTAAGCGTAGGTAGGCAAGACAGCGGGCCGAAAGCCATAGCGCTGAAGGGATTGAGCCTCGAAATGATTTATTAGTCGGGAGGGCCGATGCTCTGACCCAAGCAGAAGGCAACATGGCGGTAATCATTAAAGGCGAGATTACCCTCACCTCCCCGGGGTCGCAGACCTCGGCACGCTGGACATCGCTATCCCACGGTAACTCAGGAGACCCTGCCACCTCTTCCGGTTTCAGGAAGTATGGCCGACAAACGATACAAAGTGAGGATGCCAAACAGGAGGCAGGGAGTCGGATTACGGCGTAGTACCAAGGAAACCGGGTAACGCCGGCGGAGGAAAGGCCGTAACAAGGGATCGCTCTTGTAAGGGGAACAATTCCCACACCCAGAGGTGGAACCGGATTGACAACGAAACTTGCAAGAATAACGGAAGTTGCCCGAACGCGACCGAAGGA
>NZ_JAXGFQ010000028.1:0-44356 GCF_051020825.1 Moorella naiadis (nom. illeg.) | reverse complement strand
TTCCATGACTCTATAGTACGCTTTTTGTTATGTTTTGTCAATATTTATTAATCTGTTGGTAGCTGCTACACACCTCCTTCTATAGCTTCCATATAACCACACTGCTGCTAGCCTCATTTCCCGCCAAATCCCTTACTTTTACCTCTATATTATTAACTACACTTGCCAATCCCGCATAGCTAATCTGGCTGCCAGGTAAATTGCTCCATCCGCTCCAAGTGCCGCCATTAACCGATATATTATACTGTAATGGTCCCGGCAAATTATCGTAGGCTATAAGTTCCAGGTTGATAACATTGGTAGTCGACGCGGTAGCCCCATTATAACCTCGGAATTTAGTTATGACCGGCGGCGTGGTATCCAATACAAAATTTACCTGGACCGAAATACTTATTGACCCGTAGGCATCCTGCGTCTGCACGCTAACCGTAGTGAGGCCGTCACCCTTGGGTAAGGTAATTTGCTTGGTTGCCGCATAGGGCTCCCAGGGGCTCCAGGTTACACCGTCAAGACTGAAACGCATCTGAGTAGCACCGGGGTAGTTCAGATTCAATATGACGGCCGGCGTATTCGTAAACTGGGCCTGGAGGCCGTTAAATGAGCCCGCAGTGCCTGTTGCAGGGGTAACGTTACCTGATATTACCGAAGTGCTGTAACCTATAGTGGCTTTCGCTAGGCCGATATTCTGGGCCGCATCGCATACCCGGACGTAAACGGTCTTTATGCCCTGGCTACTATTTCCACCGTAGGCAGCATTGCTTAAGTCCCAAGTCTTGGTAGTACTGTACGGCTCCCAAGGTGACCACAGGTTGCCGTCGTTGGAAAAAGCCATCTGCATTTGGGAAGCAACGCTGGCATTATCTTCAGCGTTTACGGATAAGGTAACAATGGTGGAAGTAGTATTGCTTGCTCCCCCGTTAATAAGAATGCTTACACTGGGAGGCAAAATGTCGTCGGCCAGGGCGATGCTGTCCGAAAAAACTGATGCATTACCCACCGAGTCTACTACTTTCACGTAAACCGTTTTCGTTCCGGCCCCGGGAGTTACTGTCCAGCTAAAGGTATTGTTTAAGCTAGTTATACTGGTGCTATTATCAGCATTCTTCGTGGCGGTGTAGACCGGCGTCCAGACGTTGTTGTCGTTGGATAAAAATATCTGGTAAATACCGGATTGGCTATCGGATGCATTAACCGTTACGTTCACATTTTGATCATACGTTTTCTTTAGCCCTGCCGGTGATAGAACACTAGCCGAACCGGAAGGCGCAGTATTGTCAGTCCGATTGGGCAAGGTGGGCATATAAGCGTCGCTATATGGCGATTCTCCCGCGGAATTATAGGCGCTTACCCTAAACCAGTAATTATGGGCAGTATCGTAGGCTGTCCCTATGGTTTTAACGTATAAGATATTCGGGTCATCTTGCAGGTCAAATCCTCCACCAGCATGGTTAAAAGGGTCCGAGCTGATGCTGTTGTTAGGCTGGCTGGCCAGCCAGGTCGGGTCAGGATATATCAGGGCCGCATGAGAATCCCAAGAAGTAACATTTCCTACGTCAAAACCCCGGTAGGCGTTGCCGTCCCAAACATATACCTTGTAGCCAGTGGCCCCCTGGACAGGACTCCAATTTAAAACTACCCGGCTCCTACCAGTGGTGTTTGACCAGCTCAGCCCCGATATGGTCCCGGTTGGAGCAACAGGTGCGGGCGGAACTGTCGTAAAAACTGCCGTTTGTCCCGCACTTTTATAGGTCGTGGAATCAGCATTATAAACCGTATAAACAGTATAAGTATACGAAGTTCCAGGTTGCAGACCTGTATCATTAAAACTATTGCCCGTGCCGGTATAAATCAAAATTCCATTTCTATAAAGTTGATATGTTGGCTCGTTAGGCGGATTACCGTTAGTTCCCCAAGATATTGTGACAGAAGTTTGCGTTGCTGATGAAAAACTTAAAGGACCCGGCATGTTATAGTAATAAACCAAAATACCGGGATTGTAAAACCCCGAAGTTGAAGTACCTTCTCTTGAAACAATATATCCCCAAGAATTATATCCAGCAGAAATTTGAATTCCATTTTTTGTATAATTCCAGTAACGGGCAAGGCTGCCTAGATTCGGTAAGTATTTGTTTACCCAATTACCGCTAAAATAAAAACTAAAAGTAGGACCAGCGGTGCCTGGTTGATTTCCCCAAATTAACGTTGCTTCATTCCATGGATCAATTACGTTTGTTATATATCCAATTGCTGGATTGCCATAACCACTATCTGCAAAACCAAGATTGCCATCAACAATTACAGCGCCGTATGGCAACTGATTCCAGTTAAAATTTATATATATATTATTTATTCTTCCATTTTCATTCGAAGCTTGTAAGCATGTTGCCGAACCATAATTGCTATTGGGATAATAATTATCAACATAGGTATCGGCATTATCAGATAAATTAATTGTCAAAGGAGAAGCCCATGCTCGCCCGGAAAAACCGAAAAATATCAACCCTAAAATTAATATAAAAAAGCCTCGTTTGTTAACATTAGCCATAAGCTTTTTTAACTTTATCATTTTAAAACCTCCCAAAATTAAAAATATGGCATATCCTCCAACCATATTTCGTTTCGTAAAATACAGCCATTACGCCAGTTTCCCTTCCGTCAATCTTATAATTAAACCTAATCATCATCTCCTTCCCCCTCGCCCATACCAGTTTTGCCTGCAAGTCATCCACTTTGCCAATTATCTTCCCTTTACTCAATACATCCCGGCTGGCCTCCATGCTCTTCCTGGCCGGGCCGGCGAGATACTTGACCGCATCATCCCACTTGCCTGCTGCCAGGGCGTACAGGTAGCCGGCAAAAACTTCCTTAGCCGCTGCTACGTCCTTGCTCCTGCCCCAAAGTAAACTCCACCCAGACGGGTTCGGCGCATACTCGCGGAAAGACGCCACCTTCCAGCCGCCAGCCTCTTTCACGACGTCCAGATCATACCACCCCACGTCAGCCGTGCCGTCCTGGAGTGTCAACTCCACCGTCGCCTCCACCCTGGCCCAGCCGCGCCCCAGGGCCTGGACGGAAGTAGATACCTCATCCACCCTGGCGGCCAGGTTTTGACCTTCCAGCTTCCCGGCAGCCTCCGCCGCCTTGCCCGAAGATACCGCCTTACCCCCATCCACGTCCCCGGAAGCCAGGGCATGAATGTAAGTGTCGGCTGCCCGCTGGGGCGGTCCAGCTTCAGCTATTCGCATAACTGCCAGCACCAGCAAGATTACAGCCGGCAATAAAGCGATAAAAACGACTGCCTTTTTCAACTTTCAATCGCCGCCAGATCGTCCAGCGCCGTCCTTAACTGAGCCGCAGCCTCCAGCATGCCTTCCAGGTGTTTTTCCAGAACTTCCAAGGCGTCATGCGCCGCCCTTACCTTATTAGCAGCCTCCACCCGTACATTTTCATCGGCAAGTTTGACGCTTTCAATCAGTGCCTTGATTGCCTCCAGCACCGAAGCGGCTTCAACCATATTAGCCTTCGTTTCTTTAAAAGCAATTTCCCTGGCTTCAGTTACAAAATTGCTTGCATTAACCTCTATATTGCTATTCCTTTTTCTAAACATTCGTTTCTCTCCTTTCGTTTCTAAAATCTGATAGACCGCTACAGCAGCAGCAATCCCTGAACAAGAACAGACTGCCTGCAACTTTAACATCTCTGCCTGGTTGGGCATGTTTAAAGTCCAAAGGCCGAACAAAACGCTCGCTACCGCCGCCCCTGCCGCCGGCAAAATTATCTCCCTGCCATACATGAAAATCCCTCGCGCACTATGGCCCTTTCTAAAGCCATATATTTTTTTCTAAGCCTGATAAGCGCCTGGAACATCTGCAAGGAATCCCGCAAAAGACGCACTTTAGAACCCGGCCTGTCCGACCATTTGATTCCTTCTTCTTTTACCTTAAACCCTAACGTCTTGGCCGCCAGCAAAACGTCGACGTCAACCGCAAACCCTTCCTCAGACAAGTATTCGATAACCTTTTTCGCCGCCGCATTTTTAAGCGCCTTTACGCCGCACTGGGTGTCTTTATAAGAAAGCCCGGTCATCAACCGGACCAGCATATTAAAAGCCCACCCCATAAACCGCTTGCCCGCGCTCCGGTTTATCTTGGCCCCTTTTATCCTGCGGGAACCTATTGCAATGTCGTATCCCTCCCGGACCAGGGTTCCCAGCTTGACCATTTCTTCCGGCGAAGCAGGCAAATCGGCGTCCGTGGTTAATATGACTTCCCCTCGGGCTTCTTTAAAACCGCGCCTCAAAGCCGCCCCTTTGCCCCTGTTTTCTTTAAAACTTACAACCCTGACCCCGTATTTCCCGGCTATATCTGCCGTCCTGTCAGTCGACCCGTCGTCAATAACGATTATTTCGCTGTCCTCGCTGGCAAAAACCCTTTTAAGGGTATTCAAACATTCCGGCAGCCTGCCCTCTTCGTTGTACGCCGGTATTATGATACTGTATTTCACCGGTTCACCATCTCCTTTTTTTAATTTTCGTTTAAATTAAAACACAAACTCTTTTTTCGCCAGCATAACGGCAACCACAACAACACCTTCAGTAAAGCCTTTCTCATGTTTTGACAGCAACCCAGAACCCACTAAGTCCCAAAGGGAAAGGAAAAAAGGTTGCCAGCCGGGCCTCAAAAAACATCAACGGGCCGGCTTTTCCCGCCGCCCCGTTTATATCAAATCCCATTTTTCGCAAACATGCTCCCGGTAGCCCCATTGAATTCCACCGCGTCGAATATGCTATTTTGAAACCTGCTCGCTGAAGCAAGGAGGCTATTTGTTTAACTCCATACCGCCTCCGGTGCCCCATCTTGACATCGTGCTCGCTCCACAACGACTGGTAAAGAGGGACGGAAATTATTGCCAATCCCCCATTCTCTAGCACCCTAGACGCTTCCTGAAGGGCCAGCAGGTCATTTTCAACATGCTCCAGAACGTCAAGCATCAACACAGTCCTAAACTTTTCTTTTCCAAACGGCAAGGCGCAGGCGCTGGCTTTTACGGCGTATAAACCTTTTTCTTTCGCCCGGGCTACGGCAAGGCCGTCCGCGTCCACACACCAAACTTCATACCCCGGCCATTGATAGCCGCTGCCGCAGCCTATATCCAGCAAGGGCGATTTGGCTTTATAGCGCTCTAATAAACGGCTTACCAGATATCTTCTCGCAGCCGTCCAGCTTTTAGGTGCCCAGTGCTCATTATAAGCAACGATTTTTAGCCCCCCTTAGAAAAACAAAGACAAGATTGCACCAGCTAAAAGAAAAGTCGCCAGAGGAAAACTTTGCAAATAGCAATTGCGCATCCTTAAAGCAAACGCAAAAATTCCCGCTAAGATTATTGCTATAGCCAAAACTTTAATACTCAAAGACAAACCCAAAGCAATTGTCAAAACAATTAAAAATAACACATCTCCTTCTCCAAGTTGCCAGGATTCCAAAATAATCATAATCACAACGGGCAACGAAACCCAAAAACCCCATACAGGCACGAGCCACTGCCCTGCTAGGAACCACCAAAATACCCCGACGACTGCCAGAGCAAAAGAGAGCTTGCGGGGGACTTTCCCCTGTTTCAGATCGCTTAAGCCGGCGGCCAGGATTAAAGTAAGAATAATAATATCCCGCAGATACCACCAAAAAGGCCTATTTACAAGCAGCCAGACAGATAAGATGCCAAATAGCATTTCTACCAGGAGATAAATTAAGGGTATCTTATAGCCGCAGGCGCGGCAGCGCCCCCCGGCAATAAAATAACCAAAGATCGGGAGCACTTCCAGCCAGGTAAGAGTGCGGCCGCAACTCTCGCAACGGGACCGGCCCCACGTCGATTTGCCTTCAGGCAGACGGTAGGCCAGCATGCAAGCGTAGCTGGCAAAAGTCGCGCCGTACAAAAAGCCTACTATGCTGAGAAATGTTTTTATAAAATCTCCCCCTCGTAAAAAACTGCTTTTCGCGGTTAATTAATCTTTTACTCTGAAAATCGCAGCCGTCTTGTCCCGGTAAACTTCTACCCATCCCGGCGCTTCTTTTAAAACAGCGTCGCGAATATCGTTAACGGCCACCAGGGCAGTCTTCGCCCCGGTATCCTCTATCGCCTCGCCGGCCGGCTTGTCTCCCTGAATAAGGTTCATGTAACCATCGAAAATTCCCCCGTGGCTGTAGAGATCCGCCCGGCCGTCGATATATACCGGGATACCGGACCAGATCAAATATCCTCCCCAGCCGTACTCGTTATACACCTTATCATAGCCGCGTTCTTTTATTACTTCTACCGCTTTAACAGGGTAATTATCCTTAGCGGCCGCTTCCTGCAAGTTCATCGGAATCCCCTTTAAGGTCAAGATAAATATCCCGACCGCTATAAACTGGATGGCAAGCAGTTTAATCGTTGTCAGGCTGAATTTGCATTCCAGTGTACCAAACAATAAAGCCGTGCTCAATACCGCATAAGGCGTATAAATGCGAGAATTTAAAGCCAGGACCCAGAAAAAAATCGCCCTGGCCATAACAATATCTCTTTTCCGCCCCTGCCAGGCCGCCGCTAAAATGATTGCGAGGCTGGCGAAGAAAATAAAGCTCTGCTCGTGAAACCCAAAAACAAAAGGCATCCACTCGGCTATATGCTGCCGGTAAGCGTTGGTCAAAAGCCCTTCCTTTACAGCGTATGCCCACAACCCTGCGCCGTGGGGGGTAAATAACGTCGCAATGCCGCAGCTTAACGCCGCAAGCAGCCGGGCGGGAAGCCCTTCCTTTACGCGCAACACCACCGCTTCCCAGCCAGCCTCCAACAGGATCAAGAGGGGAAGCATGACCGCCGACGAATGGATATTTGCCCAGAGGGCCGCAATTAAAGCCAGGCTTAAAATTTCTTTTCTGCCCCAATCCCGCCGCAAGGATATATACAGATAACCCGCGAACAGCGCGTAAACCCATTCCTGGGGCCACGGCCTTAACCAGCCATATAACAAAAAAGGCGCCAGCCCCCCGGCTGCAGCGCCTGTAACGCCGGACCGCTTTTCTGTACCCAGCCATATCAACATCCCGATTAATATGCCAGAAAGCAAAGTCACCAGCCACAGGCCGGGATACCCGGCTTTCCGGTAAAGCAAATAATTTGTTAACTCCCACAGCCACTGGTGGTCCGTCCACGGCTGCCCATAAGAACTCCAGGAATAGATGTCCGCTGCAGGTATAGTTTTATGGACGGCTATCCATTCCCCGGCTTTCAGGTGCCAGAAGAGGTCCGGGTCTACGGTCCATAACGATAAAGCTGCTGTCGCAAGGCTTGAGCAGGTTATAAAAAATACCCTCCAGAATTTTGCCGGCAATTTTAGATACCCCCCTGCAGGTGGATCCTCGCTGCCGCCCACCGCTGGGTTATCAGCGGCGTCTGCCCTAAAATATTCTTCGCTTTTATTTCCACCAGGGCCACCACGCCGGGAGTGGGCAGCATGACGGTCGCTATGCCCCCTTGCCCTGTCGTTATCCCTGAACTGTTTATGGAAAAATAAGCAGGGAAACCTGTATAAGGAAGAGATGACGAAGCGGCGTTAGATCCGTCGAAGACATATATCCTGGCGCCCTGCGCTCCGGAAGAGCTGTAAGTGTCGTCGCCGTTATACACTACCAGCCAGTAGCGCGGCGGCGTGGCGTAAGGAGAGTTCGCCAGAGGAGCTAGAGTATTCTGGTCCAACCCGAGATTCCTGGCAAGCACGTACCTGAAGGCGTTGTGCGCCCCATCGCTATTTATCCTCGGCGTTCCGTTGGCCTGGGATACTGGATTTACCGTTTCCGCCGCCGCTTTGGCCGCCAGGGCTACCCCTTCCTGGATGCTAATATCCGATTCTGTAACGACCTGGGTTGAGGTCACAATCCCGACCATAAAGAGCAAAAGCATGGGCAGGATTATGATCAGCATCAAGGGAATCGCGAATCCTTTTTCATCTCGAAAAAAACAATATTTACGGGGTAACCCTTTCACTCAAGACACTCCCTCCCACCACTATCCTGTAGTTATTTGGCGCCGCTGCCCCGCCCACCAGAGCGCCGAAAAGAAACGGCCGGTATTTTGGCTTCAATGTGACCGTCACTGTTATCCTGCTCCCGTCAGGATCTTGGGGATTTCTTAAAACCCTCCCCCCAGACAATAATGGTGCGTTAATATTTTCTACGGTTAACCCGACGGCAGCGAATTTGTTAACCATATCGGTCTGGTCCTGGGGAATCAGGCAGCCTTCTATCCTGATGCGTTCAAGGTAATAATGCATAATGTGTTCGGCAATCTGGTGTTGAACTAAAGCGGTATAATAATCCGCCCCGGCGAAAAGCATAAAAAATATCAGCGTCGCCGCAATGAGAAAATCGAGCGAGGAACCGCGCTCATCCTTTTTTAGCTTTTTTAGCTTCTTTACCAACCGGAACCTGTCACGGAAGTCACCCGGTTGACTACCGTATTGTGCAGGCTGGCCGCAGACGGTTGTATATTCTTCACAATTGCAAAAGTCAACACGCTGCCGCATATCGCTAGTACCAGCCATTCTATCGTCATCACCCCCTGCTGATCTTTCAAAAGCTTTCTTAAAATTTTTGTTAACATAAAACAACCATCTCCCAATTGCTTTTATAGAAAAATCGCCGCCAGGAAATCCTTATCCCTGCAAAAAAAAGGCGGGGTCCCCCCGCCTTTTTTACCAGTTGATGACCGCGCCGCCTGCTAAATTGTTGACCTTGTTCCCGAGCGTGCCGGCCGCCCCGGTCGCAGGCGTTTTCAGCTGTGAGTACGCCGCATAAGCCAACACCCCCAGGATAGTCGCTATGACCATCACTTCAACGGTGCCCATCCCTCGGTCATCAGCCAAAAACGCCTTCAAAGTCTTTTTGAAAGTGTTAAGCATAATCCAAAGTCCCCTTTCTTGATAATTTAATTTTTGATTCTAAAAAAACAACGTTATGTTACTGCCCTATTTGGATCAACATATTCATCATGCTGACCAACCTGTAAACTAAAGGCCCGGCTATCACCCCCCCTGCGGCAAAAAGCGGTAACCCCCGGTAAACGGCAAAATAAAGCGGTTTAGACATTATTCTTACTTCCGCTAAAGTTTGGCGCAGCTTTTCCAAATTGCTGGCTTCTTCTTCTATAGCCACCTTGCCGAACTGCATCCCCGCCTCTTCAGCGTGCATCAAAATAGTCGAAAGCATGACGGCTTCTGGCAGGTTAACCTCGTCGGCAAACCTCTCCAGCGCCCGCACCGGGCCGTAAGGCCAGGCCGCAAGACATCTTTCGACGGCCGGCCGCAAATGCGGCGTGACGACGGCCCCGAGCCGCATCGCCTGCTGGATGGTATAACCGGCGTTGGTGTAAAAATTCAACGCCTCGTATAATGCCACCAGTTCGCGCACCTTTATCATCCTACCGGTTTCCTTCATGCTCCTGGCTAAAAAAAGCACGGCCGCCATTCCCAACACGCTGCATATCGCCGCGACGGTTATTAGATAAGCCGTACCCCAAGCCAACATGGCTCCTGCCATCCCTCCTGCCGCCATGCCGGCCACGACGTATTTAAACTCATCATCTCCTTTCGCCCTAGCGTTTCTTGCCAGCCTTTTCCCCCAGAAACCCACCCCTGCCTTTAACGCCTCCAAATCTATGCGTTTCCTGTAACCCTGACCCGTCACCTCCTTTAATACTGGTAGCAATACTGCAAAAACTCCTGCAGCGACACTTAAGACAAATAACCCGTAGTACAATGTCTCAGCCAACGTTTTCGCCCCCCGCTACCCGGTCCAAGACAATACCTATTAACGCGGACAAAAGACATAAAACGACCACCGCCCGGCCGGTTACCGTCGCGGTAAAAAATTCATGCGCTTCGGGAATTATATGGTGGACGAAAAAATACAGCGGCGCCACCGCTATATTCAGCACCAGCATCAACAGCCTGTCCGCCGACAAAGTAACCTGGTTTTTCCGGATCAAGTCCTGCTGGGCGCTTATCCTAATCGCCAGCCTGGCAAACAAGGGCTTCACCGCCTCGTCCTCCAGCGAAAGCCTTAACAACTGCACGAACATGCGGCCGTATTCGCTATCCAGCTCTCGCCCCAGCTCTACCAACACTTCGTCGTAATTCCTGCCGGAGGTGAGACCTTTCGCGGCCCGCCTGAGTATGCTGCCTATAGGATCCGGCAACCTCCCGGCCGTGATAGTTAAAGCCCGGACGGCGTGGGGCGTGTCGGCATATTCTGCCGCGAAAACCCTCACGGCAGCTCCGAGCTGTTCATTTATCTTCATCCGATACGTTTTTTCGCGGTAATAAGCTACTTGCTCGGGAAAAATTATCCCGCTCGCGGCCAGGATAATACCGGCCAGGGGGTTAACCATCACTACCGAGCCGAAGTAAAACCCCGCTGCGGATAAGATGCATGCCAGCATAAAAAAACCTACGCTGCGCCGCGGCAGCCTGAAGCCGCCCATGCCTTTCTCCGCCCGGACCACCCATTCCCTAAGCGAATCCTTGAGCCCGATAGACTTCAGGCTGGCCACCCTCTCTATGCGGCGCCTCCCCGCCGCCATCAAGGCTATCATTTCCCTGGAAATCAGATATACAAAGACAAATATCCCCGCCGAGAACAGAACCAGCCACATAACGATCATATAAGGCACGCCTCTTCTAATTCTTTGGTAACTACGCCGTATTTGTGCAGCCTTCTTATAAGGCGTTCGCTGGGTTTGTTTTTACAATGCCACCTGCCTGCCAGGTAATCGTCTTCTTCGGGGATCCACCTTATCAAGTCTATATATTCCATTACCCCATGATGCGGCACCACCTCGGTAACGCTCTCGACTTTGATGACGCCCCTGGTGGAATCGCCGAACATCTGCACCACAATGTTGTACGCGCTGGCCACCATTGCGATAGCCGTCCGCTCGGGCAGGTTGATCTTTTCTTCCAGGAGCAGCCTGCCCGTGCCTTCGATAGCTTCCTGGGGCGAACCGAAGTGCGCCGTGGCAATCGAGTTATGCCCCCGCAGGCACGCCCTCACTGCTTCTTTCGCCTCGCCTACCCCCCGGAATTCCCCGACAAGGACCATGTTGGGAGAATACCTGAGCGCCGTCCGGAAAAGAATTTCTAACGTCTTGCCAATCTCCGGGTGCTCTTCCATCTCGACGATATCCCAACTTGGGAACATCCTCCGCAAAAACAGTTCCCTGTCGGTCTCCAGCACGACCGTCCGGGCGTTCTCGGAAGACTGGGAGAAAAGCGTCCGCACAAAAGTAGTTTTGCCGCTCCCCACCCCGCCGGCAACTAATATATTCGCCCTTCCTTTGACGAGGGTTTTCAATATGACCCACGTCTTTTCGTCCATCGTCCCCGAAGCTATCAATTCTTCCGGGGTTAAGACCCTGGGGGTATGCTTCCGCAGGACAAACGTCGTATTTTCCGTTATCGGCGGGCATGTGGCCGTAATCCGCGTGCCGTCCTTCCGCATTGACTCAATGATGCCCGAAGACTTGTTCAGGGCCACACCCCGGTCGTGCATGGTCATCCTGGTGACTATTTTCATCACGTGCTCGTCATCTTTAAATTTTACGTTTACCTTTTCGTTTTTTATATTCCGCAGCACGTAGACTTCATCCGGACCGTTGACCCTAATTTCGTTGACTTCCGGGTTACGGTACAGCTCTTCTACCGGTCCCAGACCCCAGGCGTATTTATATATCTCATAAGCGCACTGCCCGCGGTCCATGCCTTCGGGTTCTATCCCGTACTCTTCTAGCAGCTTAATAATTTCTTCGATCACGCGGGGGCGCGCCCCGGGTTCCCCGGCCATCACCGCCTCTACGAGCTCCTGGTTGCGCGCCGCCCTCTCTTGGCCTATCATCTCCGCTTCCTGTATGGTCTCCTGGATGAACTGCGTGGCCCCTTTCAGGTCCATGCGGCCCATCTTCTCACGTTTTTCTCCCTGCTTCCTGACATTTTGCCTTGCTGCCTTGCTTTCTTCAACAGTCTTCTTATTGCTTTTGAGGAACGCTACCGCCATTTACAACACCTCCATTTGTCCCCGAAATTTCCGGCGCCTGCTGCTGGACGTTCTGTTTGTTACCCGGGACATATTTTTTCACCAGGACGATATTCTGCGACTTGGGCGAGGCGCCGGCTACGACGTTAGGCACGTCATCCGGCTTTACCGCCAGCACGGCTACCGCAGGCGGGGCCGCCTGGGCGTTCCCGACGTTCAAAAACCCGCCTGCCTGCTGGACTGTAGATTTTCCGTTGCTGTCCCGGATATCTAAAACAATCGCGTCCGTCGCTGCCAGATACCGGCCCCCGCCAGGGCTGTTCGCCAATTCCGGCACCACCCACCAGACGTCCACCAGGTCGCCGCTTTTTAACGACCCTCCCACACATCTGGTAACGTCGACATTCAGCGATATGACCTCCCTATCGCCTGCCAGTTTCGCGTCGACCAGATACGCCCTGGCTATCTGCTGGTCTTTTGGTACAAGGCTTAAAGTCATTTTCCCGACCGCCTCCGCAGGGTCTTTAATTGTGCCGGGCTCTTCGCCGCCTTTAATTACTGCCCGCCAGGACAGGTCTTCCTGGCTCAGTACCGTATACGGCGGGATGTCCCGGCTAGCTACTACCACCCGCACCGTTTCTTGATGGGCATTCACATACGCTTTCAACTGTTTGGCCGAAAACAACGCTACCGTAAGGCTTACTATAATCGCAACCACCAAAGGCCACTTCTGTAAAAACTTTCTGTTGCCGAAACGCAATTTATCCCCCCTCTTTCTAACTCTTTTTAAAGGTTTTTTTAAAAAACCCATAAAAGGTATGCGCATACCTTAAACAAAAAAAAATTAAGCGCGAGTTTTTCAGCCCGCGCTTGTGTTTTACGACAATAGTTAACCCCGGGGGGATTTTTGTTAAGATTTTTGTTACCCCCCCCTGGGGCTAATTCTTTGTTGTCGCTTCGATTATACCCCATATGACTAATTAAATCAAGCAAAATATTTTTAGGCTCACGGGTTTATCGCCCGCGCATAGAATGCCCCCAGAGCCCCGCATTCGGCCCCTGAACGGCCCTTCTCCCCTAGGGTAATAGTTTTTATACCTGCCGGTTAAAATAGAGCCAGGTTAACATAATCTTAAAAATAATTGGTTGAGTTATTATAAAAACAACCACCGCTACGGCCAAGCAGGTCCCGAAAGGAATAACGTTTGCCGGAATTTTTTCTCCGGCTTTCTCGGGTATTTTATCGACAGCCAGACATCCCCTGCATCCTGCAAAGAACAAAGCAGCCCCACGGACTAAATATAAGATTCGGCCCAATAATATTCCCTGTCTGGCCATCTTGATAAAGCCCCACAAGACACCAAAGCAAAGGGCTATAAAAATAATATAAAAAGCGTCATAAATCCCCACCCAAGTGCCCACGGCGGCCATCAATTTGACGTCTCCCCCTCCCAAACCGCCCAGGGCAAACAAAACAAACCCCAACAAGAAACAGGCCAGAAAACCCCTAAGCCCCGCATTAAAATTCCCTGCCGACAGGTTAAATAAAAGCCCCGCCGCTAACAACGGCAAGGTAATGTAATTGGGGATGATATGCTTAAAGAAATCCGTTGCCCCGCAGGCTATAACGGCTATGAAAAACAGCCACATCAAAACGAGCCACCCCCCTTCAATACTTTGGCTATCGCCACATTTCCCTGCACAAACTTTATTGTCCCTGCATCGCAAACTTCCAGGGCCGGCACCCCCTTAACCCCGTCAGGCGGGTTATCGGCCAGGTAAAATTTTCCCCCGGCCAACCCTGCTTCCGCCAACTTTTTTTGAAACCTTGATATGTCATTCCCCTGCAAAAAAGCGCCTACCAAATAGGGCCTTTTTTCTTCTGGTAACCCAACCAATTCTCTTAGAACATCCGTACAATGAGAGCACCACCAGGCAAAGAACAGCGCCGGTCTCTTGTTTAGATCAAGCGTCACCCGTCGCCCGTCGGTGTCTTTAACTTCCAAGGCCATTTTATTTGAGGCAGTTTCCGTATTTGATGCCTGCCCCGTTTTGCCTTCTCCCTTATTTATAACTCCACCAGATGTGCTGGTTGCAAAAAGTCTTTTTCTATATACGTTTTCTTCTCCTGTTTCATTTGTTGGGACTTTTTCCTGGACCGGGAGAACCGCCTGGCCTATCGCCTCCGTTTTAACGCCGGCAGCACCTGCAGAAGCCAGGTTAATTCCTGCAGGCCTAAAATAACCTGGAACAGGATATAACAAGACGCCCACGGACAACAACCCCACCAGCGCTATAAAAACCGGGGCTATGCTGGCGCGTGCCGGCGGCCTGGCAGTTATGTATACCGCCAGAAGTATTTCTAACAGAAGAAACTCCAGGCAGGCAAAACATAATTCCCCCGTTGCTTTCCAGGCCCGCATCAACAGAAAAGCATGGATGCCAACCCCGCAATAAATGACTGCTAAGAAAAATTTTTTTCTGGCGACTCCGGCGAGACAAAATGAGGAAACAAGAAAATAATAAGCCGCTCCCCATTGGAGCAGGGGGCGGCCGAAGATATAACTTACAGCGCCGCAGGACGAAGAAGCGCAATTGTAGGGGTCAAAACCCGCCAGCAACATAAAAAAAGAACCTGCAGCTAACAGCAAGTAGATTAAGCCTGAAAACATTTTTGCATTGCTCCCTGATTAATCATCTCAAAAGATACTGCATCACCACAGGCGTAACGTAAACCTCAAGCAGCGCCGCCAAAGCCAAAAGCGGCGTTACATTCCTGACAAAAAACCTGGCCCGGGAACTAATATCCGCTGGCCCGGCAAAAGCATAACCGCAGGCCAGGATTAAAGCCGTTATCTCGAATACTCCGTGCGGCGCCAATCCTCCGATCAGGACCGCAACCGGCAGGCCGTCCTGGTAAAGGATAACTGATATCCAGGCTATGAAAACCCCGTTGATCGCCAGGGCCAAAACCGGCAGCGCTTTGCCAAAAAACCACCCCATCCCCGCCAAGCACTTTAAAACCCAGCAACGTTCAGCACGGCGGGCCAGCAATGCCGCTGCAGGCATTGCCGCCAGCACCAATACCGCCACCAGACAATTTTTGGCGAAAATTAACGCCAGCAATTCAAAGTCAGAGTTTATCGCCCCAACATGGTCAAATGTCTTTTCCACTACTGGAACAACCACAGAGGTGAAGTAGGCCGGGAATATGATGCCCAGCGCCAGCCCAAATAAGAATACAAACAAAGCCCCAGCATAGGCGACGCGCATCTTTACCGTGAGCCTGGATACTAATGCTTCCAGCAAAACCGCCTTCTTTTCTAAATTTATCTTGCGAGCAACTTTTTAAAAATCCCCCCTTTGCGTTCCGGGTTCTCATAAAGGCTGTCCCGCAAAGCCGTCATCCCGGCCATGAAAGGAGAATTTTTCTTCAACACGTCGCCATTTTCAAGGGCTTCCCTGAGCCCCGGGTCGTGCTGTATTTCGATTATCCTTTCAAAACCCAAGTCCCTGGCCAGCCGCATGTTGAGCTTGCTCCCATTCGCCAGCAAGAAACACTCCTTGCCAGGATAATTCCTGGCGCGCAAGGCCGCCCTCACTACCTCTTGCTCGCTCCCGGCAGTAACGAATATGACAGTCGTGGCGTTGAGGACAGCTTCCGTCACGCAAATGTCTCTGCTGTTGGGGAGATCAAAGATAATAACATCGAAAGCCGGCCTGGCGTAGTTTATTATTCCGGTTACCAGGCCGTCATGCGTCTTCACTTCTTCCAGCCGCCGCGGCGCCTGTAAGACATAAAAACCCTCCTCGACGTTTATCAGGCTTTGCTCCAGGTCATATTCTGCGCCGCCGATATGGGGATACTCCGGCAGGTTAAGGTAATAAGACAGGTCGCTGCCGCCAGCGGCAAAGTTCAAGTCGATCAATAACACCCTGAGCATGTCTTTCAGAAGCCAGGCCAGATACAGGGCGACCGCCGTGCAGCCCACGCCTCCTTTGGCGCGCCACACGGCAATAACCCTCTGCCGGTAGGCCACCCTGGCGGTGTTGACCTGCACTACAGGCGAAGCGAGCTGCTTTCCCGCAGGTAAAGCCTTGATTTCCGCCTTGCCATCCAGTATATCGCTTATCGTCTCAACAGGCATCTTTAAAGCGGCGGCGATGGCCTCGACGTCCAGGTATTCGGCCATTTTCTTGACACGGGTTTCTAAATCTGCACCGGCCATCTCTATCTCTCCCTCAGCGCTTTTTGAGAAATTTAAATAGCCCACGCTTTTCCACTTCGGGCCAGCTGTAATTATATCCGGCCATAGAAGCTATTTCAGCCGCCAGGTTATGCCACTGGCTGTAGGCGTCTTCCAGGCCGGCGACCTCGCTCTTGTACCCTTTCTGGGCGTGAGTTTCCCAGTCTTCCGGTATGGTCGCGACCACCTTCGGCAGTATCTTAACCGGGATTTCTTTCTTGAAGCCGGAACAAAAATATTTCTCTACCGTCCGGGCATTATGAAGCCTAGAGCTGAAGCGGTTTAGAATTATGCTTATTTTTTCCGGCGTCACGCCCATGCTTAACAGGGAAGGAGCGTAGGCGGCGGTCTCCTGCTCGGAAAACTTGGACTGGTCGACCACGGCCAAAACCTTATCGGCCATAGGAAATATTTCTTCTAACCACGGCTTGGTCCAAAACTCAGGCGCAGTGTCGCCCAGGACGACCGGGAACACGGATAACAGCACTTTGCCAATTTCCGCTATCTCGCCCGGCTCAAACACAGGCAGCGTCTTGTCCATCGGCCCCGGCAGAACATAAAGATTTTCTTCTACATTGACCAGCAGGTTTTCTACGGCCTTCAGCTTAATGCCCCTGCCGGCTAGGGTTTCTATACCCGGGACTTCTTGTACGCCAAAAAAAGCCGCGACGTCCGGGCCTCCCAAATCCAGATCCCACAATACAACCGGTATCCTCGAACGCGCCAAAGCCACCGCTAAAGTTATAGCCGCCGTCGTTTTTCCTACGCCTCCTTTGTTGGCTGCGGTAAGGACCAGCAAACCCTTACGGTTTTCTTTAAGACGAAAATCTCTTGAGAAATCTCCAGTGGGATATTCTCTGTCTCCAAGATCTTTTTTGCGCCCCAAAATGCCTCCTGCAGCCTGCTTCGCTAACCCCGGATTGCGTTCTAAAGACGGCTTCGGGGATGGCACGCGCATACCTTTTGAAGTATCCGGAACGGCCTTCTGCCTGCCGGGAACGCGGTTGGATTCTGGCCCTTCTCCTGTGTATACGCTGGAAAGTATCAACGCGAAATCGTCTCTTTCTGAAGAACCGCCAACTTCAGGTTTAACTTCAGGTTTATTGGCCGAAACGTTTGCCTGCCGGTTAAATGTCCCGGACGGCGGCGAAACATTAAAATAAGACTCTTTTTCCGGGCGTTTCTCTGGCGGACAGGCTCCCCTTTCTTCTGGCTTTTCGGCCAAGGCAGATATATTATAGCTATTTCCCTCGCATTCACCGTCAGAGCCGGATATTTCCTCGTCCTCTAAAATGCTTAAGCCGTCACGACTGCTGGTCAAGGCTTCAAGCAAATTATATGGCCTGTCACCGGGCAGTTTTCCAGTCACTATATTTGCCAGCCCCCGCTTCATGGCAGCGTTGATATAAGCCCGACCTTTTTCGTCAACCCTCCCCACCAGCAGCACTATATGGCTGGCCGGGAACATTACCGGTATCCGGCCTAGCAATTCCACCGGGTCCATTCCCGGCAGAAACCGGCTCGCAACCAGCACATCCGGCCTTTTGCCGGAATATCCCAACATTTCCTCGGCATTGTTGCAGGTCGAAAACTCCCAGCCGTTATACAGACCCGTTTTAAGCAGGTCTTCTTTAATCAATTCCGCCGTGCTGTTTTCAGCGCAGATCAAGCACCGCACTTAACCATCTCCCCTTGATAATTTTTTCCCCGGTTTCGCCCGGCCTCTTTGGCCGCATAGAGAGCTCTATCCGCGGCTTCCAGCAACTTCTCACCCGTGTCGGCGTCTTCAGGGAACAAGGCGCACCCAAAAGAACAGGTGACGTTTATGGCCATTTTTTCTCCTAAAGAAAAGGGCGCCCCCGCTACGGCCAGGCGCACCCTTTCCCCAACTTCGAAAACTTTCCTTGTTGTTACAATCACCGCGAACTCTTCGCCCCCGTAACGAGCGGCAAAGTCGCCGCTTTTCACCGAAGCAGATATCCTGCCCGCGAATATTTTCAAAACGCTGTCACCGGCAGGATGCCCGTAGGTGTCATTGACCTTCTTGAAATGGTCTATGTCCATCATTATTAACCCGAAGGTCGCCCACTGGCGGCACGCCTCTTTTACCGCCCTTGATAAGGCGTCGTCAAAGGCCCTCCGGTTCGGCAAATCGGTCAAATGGTCCCGGTACTGGCCGTCTTCGTATCCCGGCCATTCTATTGTTAAATCGCCTTCAGGCTTCAGGCCCAACAATTTCGCTGGGGATAAAACCTGCCAGCAAACCAAATTCAATTTACGCACTCCCGGGCACCTTCACCAGATACACATTCTTGTTAGCCGCCGCCTGCACCAGCATATCCTCCACGTCTTTGGACACTTCCACCCCTATCGCCACGGGCACCTTGTTCGCCGCGGGGTTCAAGCCGCTCGCCTTCCCGGGCTCGATTTCTATACCGTCTTGCCCCAGGACCTTCGTCACCAAGACGTTCTCACAAACCTTGGGCGACTGAGCGTTATTGCCACTCTGATTATTATTTTTGACCGCAATATGGATATTGACCTTCTCTCCTGGCCATACCGCCCCTGAAGATGGCAGGTCGACCGGGAGCAGGATTTCCACCATCCCGGGCTTTGCGCCCAACTCGCCTACAGCGTCTTTCCATACGTACTGGCCTTTGAGAAGCGACACTTTCGCCTCTTTGCCTTCGACGTCTTTAAGGCTGGCCGCCAAACCTGTCGCAACAGATTCCGGCACCTTGATGGTCGTAATGCTGTCGGCCGTTATCCTTTCTCCCGCCGGGATAAACTTGGCCGCCTTGACCACTTCCACCGTCTTTGTCGCCTGGCGGTATTTGCCGTTCCCGGCGGCAAGAATGACGACGGTAAATACCAGTGCTAAAACCAAAGATACGATTATGCCTACTTTCCTGCTCATGATCAAATTGCGACGCGGATACCTCCAGGGGAGGAGCGCCACGTTAAGCCTCCTTCTTAAAGTTTCTTCGGCCTTACTAAAGACTTATGCTACAACAACACACCCATAGCGGCATTTGCTTTTGTTAATATCCTTTCCAGCCCCCGGAGGCCCCGGGAACCACCTGCCTTTTTCCCAAAAAGCCATCCCTCTATCTGCCTGCTCCCGGACGTACTTCCGGATAGAGGCAGGCAGCGGTGCGGAAGTCTCCCACAGGAAAAGGCATCCCGGCATCTTTTCCCTCAACAGCTCCAGGTCTAAAGCCATTTCTTCCAAAAAAGGGGTCAAAGAAGTTTTCTTCCTGCCGGGGAGCAGATGTACCTCATAGGCATTTATCCACGTCCCTTCAAGGCGGTGCCCGCTCAAGCCGATTAAAAACTTGACCCACCCCTTTCGCAACGGGACTAAACCTACAGTCTTAAGCCCCAAATTGCGACTCGTCCTAGACGCCGTCTTCCTGGTCAAACACCGCCAGCGAAACAACACTGCAGCTAAGATTAGCTGGCCGACAAATAAAATATAACCTGGCCTGATGCGCCCGCCAAGCAGGCACACCAGGCTCATCATAGTTAAGGCCCAGAAAAGCCATGAAAACAAATCGCGACCTTTGACGCCCATAAGCCTTAACCGGATATTTGCCTGTTCTCTTCGGGTTTTTGACCGGCCAGCCTCTTGTTATAATTATCCGCCGTCTTGTAAGCGTCATAGATAGCATATACCCAAATAATTATATCCGTCAAAAAACCTATGGCCACTGCCGTTAATAACACACTTACCGCTGCTGCAGCCAAAAGCAAAAACCCCTTTTTGAGTTCCCCGTTGTAAATCTGGCCCAAGCCTGGAATAAAGAAACTCAATACGGCTGCTACGCCCGGATTCTTCATTATTTATTTTTTGCCCCTTTCATTTATTTTTAAAATGTTTTTTTAAAAACATCTGCACTAAGGCGACGTGTAAACCACATTCAAAGTGCCTGGAATATACATGCTCACCGCTTCCCCTTTGCCGGTCAGGGTTACGGTAAAAGGTTTGATAAAGCTGCCTACCCTGAAGTCAAAGGGATACGACACCTCCGCGGTCACCGCTTGCCCCCAGGGTTTGGGGGCGTTGGGAGCGGACACGCTCACCTTCAATTCGGACCTGTTTAGGTTATGCTCCTGTACAAACTGCTTCAGCTGCGTGTCCGCCTCGACCGTATAGCCTCCGTAGCGCCCCTGGCTGGCGGCCAAAAACTGGGCCTCGCTCTGCAGCATATACCACTGCCCGATCATGGCTATAAATAATCCCGCGCTCAGCGCGAACCCCAGCAAAAAAAAGAGCCCGCCTATCAGGGCTATCACTTTTTCCAGCATACATCCTTCGCCTCGCTAAAAACCAAAGCTTGTCTTAATCCAGTTAGTAGCCGCGCTCCAGAGATTAGAGACGGTATCCGGCGCAACGGATTTCAATATAAGTATGATCGCCACGACGACGACCGCCGCGCCAGCGGTCCATGCCAGTTGGTCTAAACTGCCGCGTTCGTCCCAGGCTATTTTTAAACCCAACCGAACAGCTTTTTTAACTTTTGCAACAAACATTTGTTAATTCCCCCTTAAAAATAAAATAAAGATAAAATAAAGATAAAACATAATTTTAGGTATCCTAAATAAACCACAGCTTGATTGAATGCACTATCCAGAACAGCATGATAAGAATCACCAGAAGTAACAGTATAGCCAAAAACGCGCCGATTGCCCTGCCTATGATTGCCTCACCCCCCCATTAAATTAATAAAAACGACTATCCCCCGAAAACCCCGGACAGCCTTAACAGCAAAAGCTTCACGCCAGGATATCCAAATTCTAAAGCCGCGCCGACTAAACCCAGGACGCATACCAGAGCGAAAATAGCCGTCTTTCCCGCAGTAGCACGGGCGGCCATCTCCTCTTTTAACCCTGCCAGCTGGTCGCTGAGGTCCGCAAAAATATCGCCTTTTGCCGCGGTCGTCCAGCTGGTGGCGAGCCGGAAACATATCGCGTCCATCAAGGGATGCTTGACTTTCCCCGCCAGCTCGTCGAAAGCCCCCGTCACGTCGCCAGTCCTGGCGATCCTGTCCAAAGCTTTTTTCAGCTCGTCGCGGAGCGGCCTGGGTGTAAAAGGCAGACTTAAGGCCAGGGCTTCCCGCGGCGTCACCCCTTCAACTTCCCGGAATGCCGGGATAAAATTTAATAAACTGGGGATGCCTTCAAGTGTTTTTTCCTGCCACTTTTTAAATTCTTTCTCTACCAGCAACCCTGTCAAAAATACCCCGACGGCAAACAGGACCAGGGCCGGCAATGCCGCCCAGGCGCCTATAAAACCGTAACAGAGAAAGAAGCCCAGGACACCCAACCCGGCACCGCTTAAGATGCCGGTTTTGACCACATCCGCGGCGCCGCGGCCTATGGCTTCAAGCATCTGCCCCCGGCGACCTTCAGCCAGCCCGCCCTGTATATGCCTTTTTATACTCCCGGCTGCTATTTCAGCAGGAGTTACCGCTTCTTTGCCGGGCACAAATAAAAAAAGCATCAGGCACAACAACGACGCAAACAAACCCAGAGCTAACGTAGTACCACCCCTTTCCAAGAAAAATATTGCGGCGCGGGTTCTTCTGACTTCAGTCAGGAGGGGAGCGCCGCCTTGTCCGGTTTCCACATCGGCTTATGCAGTTCCTCGCCGCATGCCCCCTACTTCAGTAGGGGGTAGTTGATTCCGATTCTTTGCTATCTTTCTTTGCTATCTTTGCTAATCTAAATCCCGCGATTCCGACGTTTTGGCGACGAATAACCCCATCCCTACTATCAGGGCCGAAACGGCGGCAAGCACCAGTTTCCCGGACCCGGCATAAGCTTCCCGCCAGGCCGTCGCGTCAAACAGCAACCCTACGACTAAGATTATAATCACGACTACTGCCGCCAGCCTGGATTCGTAGGTGGCGACTTTACGCTCTCGGACCAACCTGTCTTTCAACCGCAAAGCAACTCCCAGTTGTTTTAACCCTTTTGCGGCGGCAGCCGGGCCGCCGGCGCGTTCTGCCGCCGCAAGGACGGCCGCCATCGCTTTTATTTCTATCAAACCGTATTTGTCCGCCAGGCCGTTGAGCAGCTGCGGGTAAGTATTGTAGGCGTTAAGTTCCCGCTTACCCCTGATTTCTTGAAGCTCTTTTCCCAACGGCTCAGGGATGCGCTCGGACAGAGTTTTAATCACCTCTCCCGTCATCAAATTGGCGGCAAACATGCCCCCGGCCGCGACGATCATATCTTTGGCCACCTGCCGCAGCCTTTCTTTCCGGCGGTTTTCCGCCAGCTTCATCAACCATCCGGGCAAAAGCCACCCCGGCACGGCCCAGACAATCCCGCCCAGGGCTGTCCCGCACAAGACGCTGCCCGCAAAGAACATAACTGCCGCCCCGACGGCTGCGCTCCCATAGACTTTAAAGAAATCCTTCGTCCTCTCCACTTCGGGAAACTCGCCCACGGTCAAACCGTAAAACAACACAGCCAAGCTCAAAAATAACCCTGCAGCCAGCAAACTGCCACCCCCCCTTTTTATCCCAGGTACTTTTCGGACACCTTTTCATATTCCGGCTTCAGTTCCGCGCCGCTGAACGCCAGTTTTCCCAGCCTTTCCGGCGTGACGGGGTTCTCATAAATCCAGCGCCGCTCTTTGCCGCGCGAAGCCGCAAAAGCTTCCGTGTCGTACCTGATGATCGTCCTGTACCCTTCGTTTGTCACCTCCACCAGGGCCATCAAGGTCCTCCTGCCGTCGAAACTCTTGTCCAGGAAAACAAGAAAATAGAACATCGACCTGATGATCTCGTCGAGAAATTCAACCGGGAGCTGGACGCCGCCATCTAAAAACATACCAAATAACCGCGTCCGTAAATCATTGACATCGCCGGCGTGCCCGGTAGTCCAGAACCCCCCGGACGTGGAAGAAGCTATCTGGGACGCCGCTATTATTTCCTTGCTCCTGATCTCGCCCACTATGCTCCGGTCGGGGTTGTTCCTGTTCATGGTCTTGCACAGCTGGGTCATGTCTACTATCGTCCTGTCGCCATAAACCAGTTCAACCAGATTTATGCAGTTAGGCAGGTTCGGCAAGTACATCTCAAGACTCGTCTCGGCGATAAATATCCTTTCCCGCGGGTTGATATGCTGGGCAAGAGAACGGGCAAACGTGGTCTTGCCGCTGTCCGTCCTCCCGAAGATGCCTATGTTGGCGTGCCCCTTCACCAAAAGGTCCACCATCATGGAAGCCGCCAGCGAAGGCAGCATTTCATACTCCACTAATTTTTCCAGCGGCATCGGCGGCCGCAGTAAAGGCGACTTGCGGATAGTCAACGCCGTCCCCAACGGGCTTACCTTAAAGCCCATCACCGCCACCCGGCTGCCGTCCTTCAGCCAGGCGTCCACTATGGGCGCGTCTTCAGTGAATGGCCTGCCGACGTCCTCACATATCTTTTGGCAGTAACGGGTCACCTCTTCGTTGTCCTTAAAATATCCCCTCCCCGCATCATGCAGTTTGCCGTGCTTGCCGTAGAACACCCTGGGGCCGTCTTTTGACGGGTTTACCATCACCTCCGTTATCTCTTCGGCTTCTCTGCCCACAAAAAATTCTTGCAAGGGCCCGTAGCTCGTGGCCTGGCCCATGATCGCTTTTACTACCCCTTCAACTTCGCTGGGAGCCAGGTCTTTGCGGGTCAGGACGTAATTCTTTACGACCGTCTCTGCCGCAGTATAACTTTCGCCTACTAACTGGTCGGAAAATATCTCGGGGTGCTCCCGTGATATCTGGGCCGCCAGCTCGTCGATGATCTTCATGCGCTGGCGCTCGACCTCGACCAACCAGTTGTGAGTTTGGAATTCTAATGCAATCTTAACCACCCCCCCAAAAAAAAGAAAAAACCGCATTGAGCGGTAAACTATTGACAATTTTCGACAGGTTTTGCTGCAAGCTAGCAATATAATTTAATCATCGAAAAAAATTTCCAGTGAAATATGCTACCAATATTAGCATTAACAAAAAAAGCTCACCTAAAATTTCTATTGCCAAACTTCCTCTTCCATAATATAGGAGGTTAAAAAAATTGAAACCCATAGAACTTCGTTTTTCGTTATTAGTTTTAATTTCATCTGCACTCTTATTGTTTTTTTTCATTGGTGACAGTCCTCGGGTCTCCAATTCCTCCGTCGTCGCTGGATACTCCCTAGGGAGACTCAACTCTCTATCGTCACTCAGCACGATTACGCGCTCCTTTTCGTCGCGTTCTCTCCAAAAAGACATAGCCAGCATCCTCACTAAAGATACTTTCCCATTCACAATGTTCACCCCCTTTTTTTATCATTAAAAATTTTTATCATTAAAAACAAAAAATCAACGCATCAACTGCGTACTCTTAACCGGCGCGAAATATCGCATAGGCACTGTAACGTATTGAGGCCCAATAAACGGCAGGCTCTTTCCCCACACCGGCACGGTGATTGCGGCCATAAATCCCGGCTGCCTGGCCGTGCCGTAGGGGATGGGGTCGCCCGGGTTTACCGCCGTGAAGCTGTCCAGCGTTATCGGCCCGGGGTAAGGGCTCCCGGGGCCGGGCGCGAACTGGTTTCCGGTAAAAGTGGTGTTGGTCATCTGGGTGAAGGCTAATATGAATTTTGTTTCCGCTTCCTGAAACCTTACAGGCGCATTATCCATTGTTCCCATCATATTTGCATTAGCCGCACTAAAATTTGCCGCTTCCCCGAACCACATATACGTAGCCCAGGCCAGCTTGTAGGCCCCTAAAGCCACCCCCACCACCATCGTTATTAACGACAGCATCACTATCAAAGTTATTACCAGGAGGAAGATGGTAATAAAACCATCTTCCTTCCTGGCTAAACACCTCATGCACCGCATCATAAACTATTTACCCCCGTGCCGTTGACCAAAAGGTTATCGGCCGCGCTGCCGTTAACGGCTGTTTCAGCTTGGACCAGATCGCACTTGCCGCTGTCTGGGTCCGGCACGCAGTATTCGTATTTCACTTTGATCTGATATTTTACCGCAATGGGATATTCCGTCGGGCCGGGGACCATTTCTTTGGTTTCCATGTCGTATATCGGCGCCCCTGCCGTACTCCAATCTTCTCGGAAGCTCGCTCTAGCTTCTACGCTCGACACGTCGGGCGTCATCTCATCCCCAGGATAATCCATGTTTACGGTCACCGTGCCGTCCGGGGGCACGAAATGCCCGAAAGTGAAGTCGTCGGCTCGCTTCGGGTAGGTGATGGTCGCGCCCAGGACCTGCCAAGACGTTATCCGGGGATTGTATTTCAGTATCGACTCCGGCAGTATCTGGTTCAGGTCCGGCTGGGGGATAGTAAGCGTCGCCTTCACCGTGTCCGTCCACTTCGCTGTCCCCGGCTCTCGCGCCATTGAAGGCACTTCATTCCCGTATATATCCTGCCCGGCCTGGCTGTAAGCCTGCAGCGTTAAATTACCGCTCCCCCCTGAAGGTTGCGGTATTACCGGTGGTACGTACACTTCCTTGGAGTTGTTCGACCAGTCGCGGTCGTCCGGCGGGTTAACCGGGTGAATCTTCGCGACTAAAGTGTTGCCCCCGTCCGCGCCGGCAAAGGTAAAATTATAGCTCTTTTCTTCCCCGGGTTTGAACTCCACCACCTGGCCGTCCACCCCGGCTACCGGCTGGCCGTTATTGGTCAGGCTCAAAGCTCCCTGGACAGGCTGCGCGTAATCATTGGCCAGCCCAAAAATTACCGTTCCACTGTAGGAACTGCCGGGGGTTACGGCCGAAGCGCCGGGGTCCAGGGTCTTAACGTACATATCCGGGGCTATGGGTTTAACGGTAACGTCAATATAGTTATCGTCGTACCCAGTTTCTATAATGCTCTCATTGGGATCTATCATCACCCGGACGGTATAGGGCTGGTTCTCAACTTTGAATTTCAACTTAACCGGCACTTTCCCCCAGGCGGGGAGGGTTAAATCCTTCACCGCCAGGTCGAACTGCCCCTGGCCGTCCCTTTTAGTGCCGACGTCCGTCGTCACGTCGGAACCGACTTCGCTCACCGCCGTAAACTCGACTTCCTTCTCTTCTCCAGGGACCCCTGTCACTTCATTCGGCCCGGTTAGCTTCAGGTTGCACCAGGGCGTGATGGCCCCAATAAAGCCCGGTACTGAGCCGGGGTCGCTCTGTAAATTGCTGGCCCAATCTTTGCCGCGGTAGAAGCCGATGCCGGTAGGCGTCCTCTCGTCATACCGCGGCATCGCGTCGGCCGCTACGGCATAGTTATTTTCTTGCGGGCCTTCGTTCAAAAAGAGGTGGTAGTAATAGGTGGAGCCGTGGGCGAAGGCGTCTAAAGCACGGTAATAGCTTACGCTACTATCAGCCGACGGTATCTGCCGCCCGAATATGGACTGGTACTTGGCCGCCTGGGCGTCATTCATCCCTGCGGCCTGATTCAGAAAGGCTTCCCGGGAAGGCAGAGGCATGTTCAAATAAACCCCGTCGGACATATCGGCGCCCCAATCTTTCCCCTGGGAGTGGGCGACCACTTTCGGGTCTATCCAGTTCGCCGTCTGGACGGTTTTATCGTCCAAAGGCACCGCCACTTCCCCTGTGGTAGTCGCCGGCGCCGGGGTCATGGCTGGATTGATGGGTATATATAACTCATTTAGCCCGAACCGGCTACTCTCCTGCGCCCATTCCGGCTTGGTCCAGAGTTCGCCCCAAACCAGGTCGGGGTTCTTCAGGCTAAAGGCGTTAGTCTCGGTGTTATACTCCGTCCCGTTAGGGGATGGGTCGTAGAAAAGCACCGGGACGCGGCGGACAAACCAGGTCATGCCGTTGGAAAGGGGGGCCTGGGAGTCGTTCGGAGCTCGTTTATCTTGTCCATCTTCATAAAAAGCAAAAGCCGGATTGGCTAATGCCATAATGAGCAGCAAAAAGAAAAAAGCCCTGAAAAAGGCTTTGCGTAGCATGGAAAATTCACTCCTCTGAAGTTATTTTATTATGCCTACTTGTTGCAGGTATTTTAAATCCCTATTTTCAGGGATTCCGCCTTGAGTCATCATCCAACGACCATCAACTTTTTTAAATCGAGATATCCCAACTCCAATATCATAACCTTTTTCTTTGTTCCATAACCTATTTACGACAATAGCTATAGAGTTATGTTTTTCCGCCACTTTTGCTTCTTTAACCTCTACCTGGTAACTTTTTCTCCCATCATTTCGGTCGGCATATAAAGCCTTCCGAGCACCTTCAAAGTAATTCCTGGTCACCCGCTTGTAAGGGAGCTTATCATAGAAACTCAAATCCACGTTACGCCGGGCTTCGAAATCCATAGCGTCGGCATTTACGTCCTCAATGGCTTCCTTTTGGGCCTGGATCAGTTCGTCGTCAGAAGGCAAATTATTATCTACACTTCGAGCCACCCGGAGCAGCAGGACCGCCGCCTCGCCCCGCAGCAGGTTCTGGCCGGCCCCCAGGACGCCCGGGCTGACGCCCTTCATTAATCCCGTCTGGTTGGCGTAAATGGCGTCCGGGTCGGAAGTGTCTGTAAAGGTCGCCCCCTGGTCCTTGACCGCCACCTGGTAGACTTTGGCCAGCCTGCCTAGCCACTTAGCGGCTTCCAGCCTGGTGATGGGCGCGTCCCAGTCCCCGGACCTGTCGGGGATAACTCCAGCTTTAACTAAACCGTCTACCGCCCCGTCGTACCAGTTCAGTCCCGGAGTGCCGCCAGCGTCCACGATTCGGCTCAATACCGCCGCAAACTCCGCCCGGGTCATGTTGTTGTTTAGCCCTAAAGTGCCGTCAGGGTAGCCACCGTAAAGCTCGAAGTCGATGGCCTCGATGATGTCGTCCTGGCCCCAAGAAAAGTCCTTCGTGATGGTGTCTTTGTCGCTGAAGCGGTACTCCATTTCAGCGTGGGCCGGCAAAGCCAGGGCAAATGTCATTATCATAGCAAGCAAGGCTAATACGCTAATTTTCTTCATGTAAAAATTCCTCCTTGTCATTTTGATTTACGTCCTTGTTCCGCTGCTCTATTTTCCTTAATTCTTCCAGAATTTCCTGCACTTCTTCCTCCGTGAGGACTTCCTGCAAAAAAACATACCCCCCTTACTTGGATTTGCGACAAGTACAGTTTACCAAATTGTCCCTACTATGGCAACGGTATGCGCGTACCTTTGATGGCCACCCCCTCAAAAAATAAAAGGCCGGTTTGTTACCAGCCCTGAGCTTATATCCTGCTGATGACTTTTTTGCGCCAGCAGCTATTTAAATTTTAATTGCTCTTTTTCCTGTATTAACCAAAACTGTCCCGTATTGCTTGAACTGTTCCGGCAAAAATTCTAGCAATTTTTCTGGTTTCCATATCCCCATAAGCATTGTGCCTGTTAATCCAGCTTTATATAGCCACAATATGCCCGCAGCCATTCCCTGGTAATGAACAGGCAAAAAAGGAACCTTAAAAACCACTGCGATAGTGCTTAATATGCGAAATATATTGGCTATGTTTGGCGCTTCTTTTCCTTGCACTTTTGCGTTGACTATCATCCAAAAGAAAAGAAAGGCGAACAAAGCTTCTGTCGATACTAAACTTGACAAGAAACCAAAACTTCCTAATCCGATAAGGTAAACAACTAAAGCATTTTGCTCAATGCTTTTAGCTTTCTGCACTAACCACCATAATCCACCAGCCAACATCATCATAAATTGTCCTATCCTGGAAACTGATTCGCCTAATCCAGAAACTATGTTAGAAGGTAATGAACTTAATCCGGCCATAAAAAAGTCCCATACAGAAAAAGCGCCTACTATAAACCCTGTATAAGTAGGAGCAAAAATCCAAATAGCCGCACCTGCTACAAATAAAATCACGACCATCGTCATCGGGATCGCTACAGTTAAAACATAAACCCAATTCAAAAACAAATGGACCAAAACTATTCCTATTACACTTACAAGCAATAGTTTATATTCATTTAGCGGGCCAAAATGAAAGTTTTGCAAAAAAGGCCATAATAATAGAAAACTAATAACATATAACGTTCCTATTAATATGGCCGGATCTTTTATCCCGAACAAAATGTTTTTCGCAACTTTGGTAATATTATCCATGCTTCTACCTTCCCCCTTTCTTATACACCTAGTTTTATACCAGAAAAACTAGTGGCTTTTTAAGCCTAATTTAAAACTTGTTGCGAAAAGGCTGTCCTTAAGGGCAGTCTTTAAACGTCATCCAGCCTTTTCTCGCCCACAAGAAAAACGGGGTTTTTCCCGTTCTTTTTTTGGGCCAATGTAGTGCTTCAGAGCAAAGTTGTTCTCTACTTTTTAACTTTCTTTGCGTCGAAAAATCCCCGTCTAAATTAAAAAATCCTTTTGGGCGGCACATAAGGCTCAAAATATCTCCTGTCGTGGTCTCTCGTAAACAGCCGCAGCCGGCAGCCGGGATATTTTTCAGATGCTTCTCTGACAGCCTCGCAAATGCCGCCGTCACCTACAATTATCGGTCTGACAAAAGCCTCGTTATCGGTCACTATCACCAAAAAAGCATAAGTATCGTCTCTCGTTAAATCGTCCAACCACATAATAAACAGCGCGATCACAGCCGCGCCTTAACCCCCTCTCGTTTTTTTAAAAAATCCTCTCAAAATTTCGCCCCAGTCTATCCTCATGGTATTTCCGCCACCTGCCGTAGCGATAAAGCGTTAGATACGCTGGGGACTTGAACTGTATCCCTAAAGTTTCTTCTGCTGGGGCTTGAAACAACCATATCCTGGTTTTTTTGTGATTTGCTTTTACCTTTGCTTCTGTGCTGACAAAAACGCTTCTTACAGCTTCCCGAAACCAACGCCTTCGCTCTTCCCGTCTAACTGCAACCGAATATTCTACTCCAGGCAGTACTTGTACCCATTTCCCGCCCGTGTCCTTCATGACATCCAGCCGCATGAAAGGGTCGGCAAAAGAGTTGAGAGGCGATACTTCCGGCGCCCACAAAAACAACACGTCACCGCCTATTTCTTTCAGGGTATTCTCCACAACAAAAAAATATTCGCTTCTGAAAATGTCTGGTTGCCCTATTCCGGGAAGCAGCGCGTAATAATTTTTATCCAAATCTTGCACGAAAGCCTGTATACGCTGAATTCCCATCCGCTTTGCCAGGCATACCCTATGCTTGCCTTCTTCTACCCAAAATTTCCCTTGAAACTCGACCAAAAAAATAGGATCGCGTTCAAAAAACGGGGTTTCGTCTCTCAAAAACCTCTGGTAAAACTCCCCGCAGCGGCTTTTTAAACATAACGGCAACGTATTCTTATCGGTGAAAGCGTCCTTTAGAAATTCGCTTACTTCTTCTTCTGTGTGCCAGTATGGCTGCATCCCGAAATGATTTAGCAAAGTACATCTGTTTCCCAGATCTACTGGTTGCTCAATATCTTTCGGCGAAACCGACACAAGTTTTTCTCTGGCCTCAAGCATTGCCTTTCCCGCCTTCCCCGGCAGCTTCCTGCAGGGCAACCCTCAGCGTGCCCACGGTGATCGGTTCATTTCTCTCCAACGCCCTCCAGGCAGCCTCGTCCACCAGAGCCTTTAAATCCGCCGGCGACCATCCCTCCGTATGTTCGGCTATCTCTTTCAGCCCTTCCCGGGTTATCCCTTCTACCTTGCGGCCTTTCAGGAAGAACTCCAGGAGCTTCACCCTGTCTTCAAAACCCGGCAGGCCGACCTCTACTTTGAAGTCAAACCTGCCCGGCCTTAAAAGGGCTTCGTCCAGGACGTCTATGCGGTTAGTCGCCCCTATCACCAAGACCCCCTTTTCTCCCTTCGCGTTGAAACCGTCCATCTCCGCTAGAAGTATGTTCAAAATCAAATCGCTGGGGCGGTTTAGATTCATGCCGTCTCTTCTCTGCCCTACCGCGTCTATCTCGTCCCAGAAGATTATCGCCGGCCGGTGCGCCCTGGCGTGCGCGAACAAGTTCCGCACCGCCTGCTCGCTCTGCCCCACCAGGGAAGCCGTCAGAGAAGAGGCGTTAACTACATAAAAAGCGCACCCCAGAGCTTCGGCGCACACCCTGGCAAAGGAAGTCTTGCCTGTCCCCGGGGGTCCGTAGAGAAGCATCCCTCCCGGCGGCGTCAGCCCGTACTCTTTGTAAATCCTGCTGTCCATCGCCATCTTGATGGCGTTTACAGCTATCTGCTTCGCTTTTTCTAGGCCTATAACTTTATCTAAAGCAGCCGGGTTCGGCCTGGGGTTCATGTATATATCCACCCCGGGGATCTGGTAATTCGGGGCGGCCGGCTCAGGGGCCTTTTTGGACGCCTGGACGTTTTGGCCTTCTTGAGAAGCGGCGTATTCTGACGCCGGCCGGCCCAAAACCGCTTCCGCGGGCCGTTTATGCCAGCCGCCGGCACGAGCCGCGATTTTCACAGCCAAAAAGGCGGCCGCGCCGCTCAATATCATCGCGATAACAAACCGGAACGCCTCCCACCCCGTGTTGCGCGATGCCAGGGCTGCCGCCAAATGCGGCAGGTAAGAATAGATGGCCTTGCAAAAAAGGATTATCCAGCGATAATAAAAATAAGCCCCCAGGTAAAGCATTATCCCGGCGCCGGCGATCAATTCGCTGCCTGTAGTTGGCCCGTTCAGGAAAACCGACGCCAACCCGCCAACTATATACCATTTGGCGGGTTCGAGAAAAAACGGCATATTTGGGCGGTTGTATATTTCTTCCATACTCAGATAAAAGCCCCAATAGGCGAACGGCACCAGCGCTAAAACCAGTTTAACCCAAAATTGATAAGTTTCATCTTGTTTTTGGTTGGCATTCATCGAGCGATCATCTCCAGCAAATAGATAGCGCATCCCACGCACACTAACGAGGAGACTACCGTGACCAGTTTAGTTTTCGCTAAAAATTTCCTGAATGCGGGAGACACCCACAAATAATTGCCGACCAATACAGCGAAGGGCAAAGGTTTGGTTAACCCTAGAAGAGAAAAGCCTTCCTCTGCTATCTGCAGCATAAAAATGTCAAAAACCATAAGATAAACGGTGGCCAAAAAGGGCGACGCTAGAAACACCCAGCGGTGTTCGGGGAACAAAACCAGGGTGAGCCCGTAATAAGCCACGACCAACGGTAGGCTTACCCCCCGCTCTTCAGCTACGAAAAACATAAAAACAACTTCACTCACCACCCCCCAGAACACTCCTATCCAGGGCTGCCCGGGAAAATAATGCGCCCCGGCCGCAGCCGCCAACATGAACGCCGCTAAATACGGCATCGCTGCCCCCTTCTTTTCTAAAATTTGTTAATTTGAGTTTATTGACTCCCGGACGTCAGCACCAGCAGCGGGTCTATCGTACCCCCGCCAGGCAAAATATGCACCTCAAAATGCAAATGCGGCCCGGTAGAATTCCCAGTAGAACCCACCAGGCCGATCAGCTGCCCCGGCGTAACGCTGTCTCCTTGATTGACAAGTATCCGCAATAAATGGGCGTAACGGTAAAGGTGCATCCCGTCCGTCACGTCGATATAATTGCCGTAAATCGAGTCATACCCCGTGAAGACCACCTTGCCTGCCGAGACGGACACCACCTCCGCCCCTATATTAGCCGCGATGTCTATACCGTGGTGCGCCCTCCTCGTAGCCGTCGCTACAGGGTGGTAAGTGTCGGTTATCAGCCTGGAAGAAGGGACGGGCCACGTGGAAGTAAAAGACTGAAACTGTGCCGCGTATTCGTAAATCGGCCGGGCGTAATCAACCAGGCACCTCTGCAGGGCGTTCGCCCCCCGGTAGCCCCCGTAAAACGCCAGCACCGGAAGCGCCTGCTCCTGCCAGTTACCCTTCCAGTTTACATTGCTTCCCAAACCCAGTTCGTGCAGCATAAAAGCCCCTACAAGTACTTGCGCCCGGGGGTTGTCCCTGTCCTGGACGGGATCGAACCCGAGCTTGGGGGCTTTCTCTTTCCAGTTCGACGGGCTTAACTGCATCAGGCCGTAGCATTTCGTGTCGGGGTTTTCCGCCTTCGGGTCGAAGGAGGATTCCTTGAAAGCCACCGCCGCCAAAAACCACCAGGGTATCCCGTATTTCGTTTCCGCTTCTTGAAAATAACCCATCAGCTCCGGCGGCACCATAGCGCCGGATATGAAGTCGTCTATCGGCCGGTCACCCAGAAGCCAATTGAGCCATTCCTTTTGGTTGTTAAACCCCCTGCTGGCTTCCCATACAGCCATCCTATCCTCCGTTATGCTGTCCCCGGAAATATTATACAGCTGCTTCAGATAGTCGTCCAGGCGCTGGTAGGGGTTAGGCAAAATTTGTTTTGTGTCGGACAACTTCTCGTAGGTTATCGTCACGGCGTTCTTACCTTCGCCGTGAGTCTCCGAAACCCACTGGTAATGATACTGGTAATGCCCCTGAATTGTGTACGCTTCTACCAGAAGATACGCCGGTGATATGTCCGTATGGCTTTTGCCGTCTTCGTCAATGCTCGACACTATGACCGCCGAAAGCTTGTAGTAAAAATAAGGGTGAAGGTCTTTGGCTACCTGCTCCTTCACCTTATCGGGTATCTCGTCCTTGCCGTTTATGAAAGTCCAGTACAAACCGGCCGAATGGACCATACCCCAGGTCAAGACGTTTCTCTTGTCGTTCCCGTACCTGTCGGCCAGGGTATGAATATTTTCCGCGCCTTTGCCCGGGTAAAAAGGTTTCTGCGGCGAGGATTCGTAGGCGTCGCCGTCTTCCGGCATGACCATCTTCCCGTTTACCACCCAGGTATCGGCTATATTGTACTTGTCGCATAACTTCTGGTACTGCTCCTGCATAACCTTATCCTGGGGGCTCGGGTCTAACCCGGCCAGCGCTTTCTGCGGGGCCATTGCACCGTAGACCGCCGCCACCAGCATGGTGATTACCAAAAACGCGGCGATTACCGGCAAGAGCACTGGTAAGTACGGTAAAAGGAAGGTAAGGATTGCTTTTAGCAGTTTCCGTTTGGCCCACGACTTCCCCGCCCGGTAAAATCGTTCCAGCAAAACAAGGCTCCCCTTTCTAACTTAAAATCCCAACAAACAAAAAAGGCGTATCAGCGATACGCCCATTAATTAATTGTAACAGTGGCGGAGAAGGAAAATATTTCCGCATCCTCATTCCAATCTCACCATAGGTTTTTAATTAATTGCAGCTCTCTGCTTTTTACCTTAAAAAATTGCGTATTTTATCGCCGATAACCATAAAATATCACGTCTATGCTTGCCTTTTCAGGCGCTAACGCCCCCCAAAAAATAATCGCAGCAAACGATTATATATCGACAAATTTCAACAAGTTTTGTTGCAAATTAATAGTATAATTGATGTGCAAAATTATCTTTCACTATCTCTATTTATTTAAGAGGCAAATGAAATATGGCTATAACTATAAATACATTAAAAATTAACCCCATTATTATGCCATATAGAAATGCTTTTTTATATGTTGAGCGATAATACCGCAAAATTAGTGCGGTAAAATTTATAATCAAAACAACAACCGCGTCTAATATATATTTCTGTAATATTAAAGTACAGTAAAACAAAAACAAAGGAATAACCATAAAATAAAGGGCAGTTAAACATTCGGCCACTTGAAATAATATTTTAACAAAAGGTCTATTATTAATCATAATTTTATATCCCTCTTTTTCTTAAAGGAGATTTTAACAATGATAACAGGTGATTTTATTATAAACCTTATAATAACTACTTTGTATAATTTTGCTATATTTATTATACAACAAGCAATACGCGATTATTTAATTCTTGCTGGCATCTGGGGCTTATTAGAAATTATGAAGTTAATAGCTAAAAATTCTATTATCTTAACAAGCATTGTTTGGCTAATCCGAATTAGCGTTCTGTTAGTTTTCATTTACCTCGTTGCCAAACAACTCCTGGAAATTCTTTAAGGTTAACTAGGCATCCCATAATCCCAACCTTTTACCTATTTTCCGTCCGTATCGATAAGTCCCAACCATACCACGTCCCGCCATCCCGGTGACGACCGGGGCCTGCGGCCCGACGCCGAATGCGGAACCGGCTACACCGCCGGCTATTTTCGCCGTCCCCACGAAGGCGTCATTTGTCTTCGTATATGCTTTTACCGCATCCCCGAAGCTCATGCCGCCTTCCTGCCTGAACTGTTTAATACCGCTACCTATTTCTTTTACTGCAAGCGGCACGGTGGCCGCATTGGCCATTACCGTCGCCGCCAGTTTTCCCGCGCCGGGCATAAAGCCGTCGGCCATCGACGTCAGCTGCGATATGCCGTTGTAAATTTTGTGGCTTTTATCGTCGACAGCGGTCATGTCTTGAGTAAGCTTCGAAGGGTCGGGCACGTCCCAGGGCTTTTGCCCGGTGCCGTCGATTTCTTGCGTCGCGACAGGAGGCAGAGGGTTCTCTTCCGGCGACTTTTCTGCAAGTTTGCCCGGCTCTTCAATACCGGGCACTTTAGCTCCTGACGCAATGTCTGGCGATATGTCGCTTTTTTCTCTTGCATCTTGCGCTCCGGCTCCAGGAATCTGAGATGACCCTGTTGCAGAATTCTCGCCGGATACCGGGCCGGCGGATATGCCTCCTCCGGAAGCCGGGCCTTTTATCGGGCCTGCGCTGTCAGATGCGCCGGGCATGCCGCCTGCCGCAACCACGCCTCCGCCGACAGGGTTCACTTTGGGCGCCTGGGGACCGCCGCTTGTCCCGCTTTTAAAATTGCTCGCGCCTCTCAACCCAGCGCCCGTCACATTGGATAAGCTGGACAAGGTTTCTCCTACTTTACTACTTATCTTTTCTTCCGGCACGCCCAGAAAATTCAAAAAGCCCATCATGATATTCCGGATGAAAGAAGCGAGGGGGAAAAATAAATACATGCAGGTCAGCGTCGCAATCATGCTGAATTTGGCTTTTTTATTGTCGTTCGCCTGGGAAGAAGCGGGGATATCGACTGAGGCGTCCAGCATTTGGATATGGATGCCGCTTTCACCGGAGCTGTTCCCATTGCTTGAACTGTCCGGCAAATTGCTGTTGCCTGCCGGGGTTACGCTGATGGGGTTCCCCTGGGCATCTTTCATCAAATTGTTAAAATCGAGACTTGAATTTGTAGCGTTGCCTGTCCCTGACGGCTGGCTCCCTTGAAATTGGGTCTTCATTTGCTGGGCTTCATTTTGTAAACTGCCAGCGGCGTTAGGATCAAAATATTTATTGCCTGCAGCCTGCTGCGCTTTACCGCTCGCGTCATTAACGACATTACCCGCAGGTTGGCTTGAATCAACCCGATAGTTGCTATCGTCAGTATTACCGGGCGGTTGGCCCGCGTCTACCAGTCCCGGCCGCCAGTCGGGATTCAATAAATTTGTCCCCGCAGCATTGTCCAGCGCCTTTGCGAGATTCGGCGCCGTCAGGATAAAACCCAGCAAAAGGCATAACTTTAATATATTCCGGGCCAAAGATTTTAAAACCGACCGTGACATAAAACCTCAGCCCCGGGTTTTTCAACCCGGAACTTCTATCCCCCTTTTAGGCCGAATTTTTCTCGTGCGCCTCTCTAACCAAAAGAAAATCTGCAGGATTTTCCATTATCGACCGCAGGTAATCAGGAAAAGAAACTTCTTCTAGCGCTGCATCAGTTATCTTTACCGAAGCCGCCCTTCCAAAATGGTACGCGCGTACCTTCTCTTCCAAAGCGGCAAAAGGCAATATAAAGAACCTGTCGTATTCCCAAAACGCGATAATTACAAACGCCGCCGCCCCCGTCCGGGCGCAATCGACGAGGTATTGGTATTGGTGATCTTCCAGCCTGGACAGCGGCCACCGTCGTCCCTTCGACACTTCTTTGGCTTCGAACGCCACGGGCAAAGCGCGCCCGCCCGGCATGAGGACGTGGCCGATGAAATCCACGGCCGCCTTTTTCTCTATTTTGGCTGACACGATGCGGCCCCGGCCGTCCCGTATCGGTAGCCATGCCGCCGGAACGCGGTGGACGACGGCCACGCCCGCACGGCGGTAGTATTCGTTGCTCATCTCGATCAGTTCTTCCAGGGCCCGACCGCGGTTGGCGCAACTACCACCAGCTTTCGCCGTCATCCCACCAACCCCCAAACGGCCTAAATGCGAAACCGCATCCCGCCTGGTTGGCGATATCCTGGTATCCCCCGTGCTGCATGACATACTGCAGATCTTCGGGCATCTCGTTCAAATTTAGTCCGAACAACATTCTACGCACGCCCCCTTTCTTTTAGCTATTTACAAAAAAACACGGGCTTTTTAGACCCGCGCTCCAGCACCAAGACAGCACTTAACCCAGGTAGGGTTTCTGTTAAGATTTTTGTTACCCCCCCTGGGTCATTGGCCTTTGTTTGTTATCTCCAGTATACTCGTTGCGACCAATTTTGTCAAGCGTCATTTTGTTAATCGTGCGGGTTTATTTAATCCCACCAGAGGAAGTCGCCAAACGGCCCACAACCAGGGAGCTTTACGCCTACATTGCTGCATTTTAATCCCACCATAGGAAGTCGCCAAACAGGTGCCGCAGCCTGCCCCCGTCCTACCCGTGTCGAGTTTCAATCCCACCATAGGAAGTTGCCAAACATCCTGGCTGGGGTGGGGGTTTACGAAGTTCAGCGCGTTTCAATCCCACCATAGGAAGTTGCCAAACGGTATATGCCCCTGAGGCGGCCTGCTGCCGAACTTCGGTTTCAATCCCACCATAGGAAGTTGCCAAACTGCAGGGGTAGCCGGGAGGTGGTAGGGGATAATATAAGTTTCAATCCCACCATAGGAAGTCGTCAAACCACCAGTGTACCCTGGGTAGCGCAGGTAAAGGCCAGGTTTCAATCCCACCATAGGAAGTCGTCAAACGCCGCAGCGCTCCTTCGCTGTATTCTGGCGGCAGGTGTTTCAATCCCACCATAGGAAGTCGTCAAACTGACGAAAGAAAGGAGGGACTATCACGGCGTATTCCGGTTTCAATCCCACCATAGGAAGTCGTCAAACCCAGGGGTATTCGACGATGCTACATTCTTCGCCCTGTTTCAATCCCACCATAGGAAGTCGTCAAACACTTTTTATCATTTTCCGTAAGGTCGTCATACACCAGTTTCAATCCCACCATAGGAAGTCGTCAAACTCATTTTATATACTTCCTCTGTCATGCCCCGCTCGGGTTTCAATCCCACCATAGGAAGTCGTCAAACATGCAGCAAATGGAAAAAGGCGGCGGGTTAGATACAGCGTTTCAATCCCACCATAGGAAGTCGTCAAACTTCAACACCCCGGATCAGGGAACCGGCGCGGATATTGTTTCAATCCCACCATAGGAAGTCGTCAAACTGCCTCGGGCGTTGATCCCCCAGGCCAGCCAGTTAGGGTTTCAATCCCACCATAGGAAGTCGTCAAACTCCGGTTCCACAATCCGGCCAATGGCTACTGCGTTTGTTTCAATCCCACCATAGGAAGTCGTCAAACGAAAGTGCCCTTTTGGTATACGAAACCTTTATGGATGTGTTTCAATCCCACCATAGGAAGTCGTCAAACCCCTGCCGGCCTGGCTTTCGTACTCGCCTTCCGCGTGTTTCAATCCCACCATAGGAAGTCGTCAAACCTGCCGCAGGGCCGGGCCAACACGGATACCTACCTCCGTTTCAATCCCACCATAGGAAGTCGTCAAACCATTGCGGCTGGGAATTTGTGTCCCCGGTCTACTTCCGTTTCAATCCCACCATAGGAAGTCGTCAAACTCATCCTGAAACCCGCGTCTTTCCTGGATTTTTAGTCGCTCTGGTAGCTATTTTTGTCGTCGACCCCCAATGATGCAAAAATCCCCGATGATCGACGACATCCCCCTACAACCTTATCCTGGTATGCGCGTACCACCTTCCTTATTTTGCTTCAGGCAATGCTTAATCCAGAGGGGCAACTTGTTAAGATTTTTTGTTACCCCCCCTGGGGCTAATTCTTTGTTGTCGCTTCGATTATACCCCATATGACTAATTAAGTCAAGCAAAAATGTTTTTAGACCCACGGGTTTATCGCCCGCGCATAGAATGCCTCCCAAAGCCCCACATTCGGCCCCTGAACGGCCCTTCTCCCCCGGGTAATAGTTTTGCCGGTTAAAATGGGGCAGAGTTGACATAATTATTCCGTTAATGCCATTAAAAGCCCTATCGCTAAAAAAATTAGTAATGCGGTGCTTCCGGCTGTTAGGGCCAAAATTCTGGCCCCGGCAACCGCAAATCCAGAAGCTACAACCAGCAAAGCCATACCAACGGCCAGCCACTTTTGAAGATAATTGAAACAATCTTTCATGCAATTTTGTTCTTCCTTTCTTTTCTTTTTAGGAAGTCCACACTTTCAAAAACACCAGCAGCAGCGTCCAAACCATAGCGTGGGCGGTCTGCATGAAAAGGTTGGTTAATATTTCCCCGGCCCACATTTCAATCACGTATTTTGACCTGCTGGCGGCCCACATCCCGGCGAGGACCGGCGTGCTGATCAAGAGCACCACCAGCATCATCTTGCGGATGACGTACAAAATGTTGACGCCGACCACCGCCCCCCAGGCCGCAAATTTGACTATCGCCGCCACCAGGGGGTTCCAATCGTTAGTAATCAATGCATCAAAAGTCCCCACCAGGTCCAGTTCGTTTTTTAACACGCCGTGGGCGAGCATATAAAAGAAATTTACCAGGCTGTTATTTATAGCGGCAAATAACTGGAAGAATAGGGGCGTGGCCATGACTACAAGGATGGCCCCGACAGAATAAACTATACCCATCTTGGCCTCGGCTCGCTCGCCTGGGTTATCTTTTCCGGGAACGGCCATCTTATACGCCGAGATCGCTATGGCAAGCAAAATAAACGCGCCCAGAAACCCCGCCAGCGCGAAGTACCACCTGCCGATAAGCGTCCATTCGTAAGGGTAAAAAGGTCCGATATTGCCCGTCAAAACATCGCCGCTGGCCGGATCAAGGTTATATACCAAGGTACTCACTTTATCCAGCCCAAACAGATACTGGAGGGCGTGCACTATGGCGTCTATCGGCGCGGCGAGTATTCGCGAAAACATGCTGTCTCACCTCAAAAAAATAATCCCGCGCTCTGGCAGGTTGGGCCGGCCGCAGGCAGTAACTTCTCGCCCGGCACCGGCCGCCAGTCAGGGTTTAATATCTCAGCTTGAGAGTTTCGAGGCAAAGTCACTGGTGCCGGCAGGTAATTCACCAGAACCGCAAATACTGCCAGCACGGCTAGCATTAGATAAGCTTTATAAGCATTTTTGATCCGCAACATTTCCAGGTCTCCTTTCTGAATAATTTTAAACTTTTAGGGATTTAAAATGGAGGATATCCTTGGTACCAGTATTCCTTGCCGAAACACTACTACGCATGATGGAAACGGGGCACCGTTGCTTGAGTTGCCAAATTTGAGCCTGCCTTTGACAAACCTTATCTCCGCTGCACGCATGACGTATCGATGCCACCAGCGGGTATCCGTGCGGGATGGAAGAAGGCATACCACAACGGCGCCATTTTGCGTCTCCAAAAACGCCTTTTCTACCCAGCGGCCAATTTCCCGGCCATATGGCGGATTCATCCAGCACACCTCCGGCGCCCAGCGCTGGCGCAAGCCGTCCTGCTCCAAGCTGAAAAACCTGAGACATTTTGCATTTTCCGGCCGGGCGCAGACGTCCAGGGTAAAATCGAACTCTTTGTCTAACTTCCGGAAAAATTCCACGGGAGTCTCCCATTCGGAAATTTTGCTGGAATATAACGCAGGATTGATCATCTATCCTTCCTCCAATGGCACGCCCAGCATATCTGCTTCCCACCTGGAAAGGTTGACGTGCACCGCCGCTACCTCTCCCTGCACGTAAAGGATGCCGTCGCCTTTCCCACACTCGTTACTTGTGACGAAATCAACGCAGCCTTCCGAAAGGTTTAACGCATTGGCCAAAAGCCTCGCTTCTTCCGGTTTGGCCCGCATCAAAAAGGCCGCCGCGCACTGGTCGAGGATGTTCTTGCCTTCGTCGGTGTTGAAATCCCTAAAAGATTGAGTGGTAAGCGTCATGGAAGTGCGGTATTTTCTCCCACGCTTAGTGGCGTTCAACAGGAAGGTCACCGAATTAGGGTGCCGCATGAAAGTCCAGGCCTCGTCCACCACCAGAGCCTTGTACCGTTGTCTCTGCCCTTTTACTAAATGTTCCCATATCCACATAAAAATTACCTGCGTGGCGTAATACCGTAAAAAGGCATCCTTTTCGGTCGGCTTCAGATCAAAGCATATCAACCTCGCTTCCTGCGGGTCGACTTTCGTAAGCCCGTCAAAAAATCCTAACGTGCCGCCTTTCAAGAAAGGCTTAAACAAAAACGCCACGTGGTCCGCCTTTTTGCTTTCCAGTCTCCTGGCGATATCTGAAAGGGTGGGCATCTCTTTCCGGGTTTTCCCTATAGCAAACCCTTCTTCGGTTTCTTTTCCGCCGGGGTTGTACAGGCTTTCCGGGTCCCTGGTTATCCCCCTGCTTTCGTATTCCTCCCTTATCGCCTCCTCAATATAGGTCACGTCGTCTATGTTAAGCTTTTCGCCCCGCTGCTCGACTACGGAACTAAGCAGCGCGGCTATCTCCCGCACTTTTCCCGGAACGTCTACGTACTCCGTCTTCGCCTGTTCGTCCCATTCCGGCTCTATATCCAGAGGGTTAAAGACCGCTTCGGCTGAAGGATCCAGCCGGACGTAAAGCCCACCGAAGCGCTCTAGAAGCCTGTAATACTCTCCTTCCGGGTCCAAAAAAATAACCGTCATGCCCCGGACGGCCTGCCGTAACGCTAAAAGCATGGTCGTCACCGACTTTCCGGAACCGCTTTGCCCCAAGATGAAAATATGGGAGTTGAAGAGGTCTTTCCTGAAGGGATCAAAAAAAATCGGCGCCTGGGTGTGCCTGTTATAGCCCCAAAATACTCCTGCCTGATGGCTAAAATCAGCCGTTAACAAAGGCATCAAGGTCGAAGCCCCACCCGACAGGAGATTGTGGTACCGGTAGCGTTCTATCCCCCCTAAAGGCGTTATCCCTAAAGGCAATATATGCTTAAAAGCCTCGTCCTGCCAGAATTCTAACACGACAGCTTTACAGTTGGCCGCCGCCAGGGCGTCTTCTACTTGCTGGCAGCGTATCCTCAACTCTTCTTCGTTATTGGCCGTCACGCTTACGAACATACAGGCGTAAAGCATACGGTCATTGCCGGAATGAAGCAAATCGCGTAATGCCTGGATTTCCTCTATAGCCCTCCTTAAGTCAGGCTCGTTAGACACGTTCCCCCTTTTCACGACTTCCAGCTTGTACTGAGAACTGGCCTCTACGAGTCTTTTGGTCAGCTGGTCTATAACCCGCCTTCTGGGCGGCGGGACAAAATGCACCGAGACGTCTATGTTGCCGCTGTTCCACAAGCCGTCTAACCAGCCGACCTGGGTGTATTCCGGCATTGCTTTGATTATATAATTCCTCCGGTAAACGCCGTTCACCCGGACGTGCCTTTCAAACAACCTGATGCCGTCCGGGGTAAACAATTCCGTCGGGGATACCATGTTAGCAAAAAAATTAAGTTCGTCTTCCCGGCCTATAATTTTTACTCTTTTGTCAGTTCCCGTATTATAGTTAACACTGCGGGATTCGACGCTTTTGGCTTCCGGCTTCAGCGCCGTACTGGATTTGCTCCGTTTAAACATAATTTCTTACGATTCCCCTTCCCCGTCAAACCTGAAAGCATATTTGGGCTTTTCTTTGCCGGATTTCTTTTTCCATTTGCATAACCAGCAGTTGCAGGACATATTCCATTTGGCCAGCTTGCCGGGCTTTTTAACCAGCGGGTCTTTGCCCGGCGGCAGCCACCACGACCACCGCCGGATGCCAAACCGCCTTCTTATTACGCGCTGCCGGTGGTGCCTTCGCAGCGACCGCATCCATACCGGCCGGCCCCGCCACCCGCAGGCTAGACAGACACCTTGCCAGTTTACAGTCTCCTGGCCGCAAAGCGGACATATCTTGCGCCGGCGGCCGTCCGGCCCGAGATAGCCTTCCAGCCAGGAAAATTCCTGAGTTTGCACCGTTTTGTCTCCCCTTCTTTACGAAGCCGCAGCAACTATATTAGAACCGGCAACTATTTCTCTTCCTATATCTGCAGCGCCATCGCCAGCTGAAACAGCCTCCGGCATCTTTTCTGCCAATTTATCCGGCATCGCCACGCGGACATATCTAAGTCCTCTTTGGCAGGTCTGCAGCCTGAGCCACAGGCAGTGCGCGCACTCCCTCTTGGTGCCAAAAATGAAAAACATCTGGCATCCTTCCGCCAATTCCTTCCCATCTTTTACCGGCTCTTGTTTTTTTGTTTCCGGCTCTCTTATCTCAGTTTTTTTTGCTTTCTTAGACAAAATTACCATCCCTTCTGTTAATTTTTGACATAATTTTTAACAACATCATAACAGATTATCGTAAATTATCTTACCAACTACTAATCCTATCAGGAAAGGAAAAAAGTGTGTTACAATTAGCCCTGATAGATATCGGTTTGCTGCCGACAAAACTGCCCCTCCGAACAAAGCCGCCGCAATTGCTTTGAAATATTTTTTCAGCGTGAAGGGTGATTTCATGATCAATAACCTCGCTTCTTATGTGGCTGGCATAGCCACTTCTTTGCTGGGCAACTATATCTGGGAATGGCACAAAAAACACGGCTGGAGGAAACTTAGAAAATTTGTCCCCCACAAAAAATATCATCCTTCCCAACATCTCGAAGAATCTGGTTTCCTGAAAGCAGGCAAGAATGTTGTTCCCTGGGTTGTTTGTTCTTACGGGCCCTACGAGCGGGAAAACATCGAAATTTTCTACAACCCACATGAAATAAAAAAGCCTGCTGAAATACAGCGGCTTTACCAGGAGCTCGTGTGCGGCCAAAGTCCTATCAATTTTATAAAAATTAGCCCCCTGAAAACCCACGGCCTCGTGCCGTGGGATGAAAGGGGAATCATTAAGCTATGCAAAA